>JAGHBT010000096.1 GCA_021160845.1 bacterium
CGGGACACAGTGGTTATAGTCAACCATATTTTGCGAGACATACAATGACTAACTGTTGTATACTTGGTTTGTTGTTATAAAAGGGCGTACTGAAGGGAAAATCGCAAAAAGGAGTTTTTGGGTGATGAAAGCAGTACATATCAGGATTGACTGGTTAATTGGAATCATCTTGCTGGTATTTATTTGTGATCCGGCAATGAGTCGCGCGGATGACATATATGAAAATGAAGGAGTTCAAAAGGTATGTTCTGAAAAAGGAGTTGTTGTGTCCGCGTCCCGTTATGCCACAAAGGCGGGTATCCGGATACTGGAAAGGGGTGGAAACGCGGTAGATGCAGCGGTTACTGTCGGGTTTGTTCTATCTGTAACATACCCTACCGCGGGGAATATAGGTGGCGGTGGTTTTATGCTGATCCGAACCGCGGAAGGCAAAAATAGCTTTGTTGATTTTAGGGAGAAGGCGCCCATGGCCGCAGATCGTGATATGTATCTCGATTCAAACGGAGAGATCATTAAAGATCTTAGCAGGGTGGGTCACAGGGCGTCTGGTGTCCCAGGTACTGTGGCCGGATTGTACCTAGCCCATAAAATTCATGGAAGTTTACCATGGAAGGAACTTGTAGATCCGGCCGTAATACTCGCTCAAGAAGGATTTACCATCGATATGGAGATGGCGAAATCTTTTTATGGCCTCAGAAAACTCAGGGAGAATTTTCCTGGATTAAAGAAGTTCGCTCGTGATGATGGGAAACCGCTGAGACCCGGATACCGTTTGTTCCAGCCGGATCTTGCCTCAACGCTCAGAAGGATTGCTAATAATGGGCCGAATGGATTCTATACTGGCAAAACCGCGGAATTGATAAGTGAGGAAATGAAAAGGGGAGGTGGCTTGATAACGAAGGAAGATCTTAATAGGTATCAAGCCTTAATACGAAATCCGATTGAAGGTGATTACAGGGGGTATCATATAATTTCAGCGCCTCCTCCAAGTTCAGGCGGCACAACATTGATAGAAATTATGAATATGTTGGAAGGATATCCTTTGGGAAGCAATGAATTTATGTCTGTGAACGTTGTTCAAACTGTAATTGAGTGTGAGCGTAGAGCCTATCTGGACCGGTCGACATACCTTGGAGATCCAGATTTTGTTGATATTCCGCTTTCGCGACTAACATCGAAAAAATACGCGGAAAAACTCAGGTCGGGAATTACCACGAAAGCAAGTTCTTCCAAGAAGATGTACAAGAATCGTGTTAGATCGGAAAAGGAAGAAACGACACATTATTCAATAATAGATTCAGAGGGGAATTCTGTTTCAACAACAACAACCTTAAACGGGAGCTATGGCTCGAAAGTTGTAGTTAAGGGAGCGGGGTTTTTACTGAATAATGAGATGGATGACTTTTCTGTTAAACCTGGAGTGCCAAATATGTACGGATTGCTGGGAGGAAGTGCTAACGCGATAGAACCTGGGAAAAGGATGCTCAGTTCTATGGCTCCCACTATTGTGACGCACGATGACAAGGTATATCTTATATTAGGCACACCAGGTGGGGCGACAATAATTACTTCAGTAGTTCAGATTATTCTTGATATTATTGATTTCGGACTTAGTCCCGTCGAGGCTGTTTCCACTCCAAGATATCACCACCAGTGCCTTCCTGACATTGTATACCATGAATTTGATGCTTTTACACAAAGATTAAAGAGCGAACTCGAGGAAAAGGGATATAATTTAAAGGAACGTTCTTTTATTGGTGATGTTCAGCTTATTATGGTAAAAGGGAGTTTTGCTTGCGGTGTTTCAGACCCTCGAATGGAAGGGTTGGCGAGTGCTGTGAAAGAGATAAGTATAAAGCAGTAACGAAAGGAGACAAAGTGAAAAGGGTTGGAACTGTAATTACATTAGTTTTGTTGTTTGTTACAGGTTTTTGCGTTGATTCCGTAGGACAGAAAATAGATCCATTTCAGATGAAAAGGATATTTGACCCATTTCCAAATGTCCAGATAGTTCCCCTGGATAACGGTAAGGCATGGGGAGTAATGTATGCCGATGTATATGGGAAGGTTTATCTTAAAAGGGCTATCGAGCAGGGTTGGAAAAGGGAATGGGAACTTACAAGTCTAGGCGCCAAGATAAGACGTTTCTTCGTTCTGGATTTAGACGGGGATGGAGTAGTCGAAATAGTTATAGCCACCGCTGGTGGAAAGATTATTGTTTATGAAATGCAAACTTATAATAGTGTATGGGAGAATTTAGAGAGTGGTTTCAAAGAGATCAAAGCGATTGATATTGCAAATGTTGATAGTGACAAGCAATTTGAAATTGTGGTTCTCGCGGACAATCGATTGTATATTATCGATGGGTTAACTAAGAATCAGCAGTGGATGAGTGACAGAGAATTTGATGCAGACAATTTGCTTGTTGCTAATGTTGACAGAGATCCGCAGTGTGAAATAGTTTTAAATACAGGTATTGTTCTAGATGGGAAGTTCCATAGTATAGATTTGGAATGGGGAAAGCCATTTGGGGAGCGCCTAATTGCATATGACATGAATAACGACGGTTACAAGGAAATTATAGGCGAGTTTTCTGATTACTCTATAAGAGTTTTTGATGTTACCGCAAAGAGGGAAGTTTGGTAATAACCCCATAGGTAGAAATATTCAAGAAAAGTCTTTTAATTATTTTTTGTTTATGTTAATATGCGGTTAATTAGATGATATTTGAATGATAATTCAGTTCGGATTGGAGGGGGAGATGGTAGCTAAGAGGAAATTCATACTGGTCATTGGTATTCTCGCATTGTTTATAGCGTTAAATGTCCAGGCCACCGATATTCATGGTAACTTTGCCTTAGAAGGCTTCGGTTCTTTTATGAATGAGAACCCGACATGGAGTGGAACTCTCACAGGAGGAACTCTTTCACCCGGAACATTCTGGATGAAGGTTGATGCATCCGGGTGGCCAAGTGATAATCCGGGAACTCCTGAAAACGAAAGATGGGATTACATCTTCAGCAATTATTTTACCTACGATGATACGGAAGGTGCGGAATGCTGGGATGCGTTTTTTCCAAATACAGATTTGGGAGATAGTTGGCTCGAGTGGCGTTTTTATATGGACAATGGAGATGTAGTAGGAGGTACTAGCGCGAGATTTATTGTTAGTGTGCAGGATTTGAACGCGAATGGGATTATGGAAGACAGTGAGTATCAAAATAAGGTTTGTTCAGGAACCTTGATCGCATGGATCAATTTTGGCGTTGGTACTTATGAAGGCTTTTGTGGCACTGGAGGTTTTTCTGGCCAGTTAACTGTCACAAATCAAACCACGATGGAAGAGAAACTTTATGTTCCAGGACCTTACTGGGCCACCGGGACTATGACGCTTACTGATGTAGGATGTAGTACCCCCACTGAAAGTATGTCATGGGGAGCGATTAAATCGCTGTGCAAATAATGATTTCTAATTTATTTCCTGGTTTTAAAGAGGGGAAGTGATATCTGATGAAAGTAAAAATAATGGTCATGGTTTTTTGTTCCATTTTTGCTGTTCTATTGCTACCTGGAGTAGTTCTCGCTCAAGC
>JAGHBT010000206.1 GCA_021160845.1 bacterium
ATATTTATGCTTATATTTCTCTTCTTCCCCATGTACAGAAAGGGTTCTTATCTTATTCGCCATATCATTACTGTTTGTTACAACCATTCCACCGTCACCGGCTCCTCCAAGATTCTTTGAAGGAAAAAAGGAAAAACAACCAACATCACCGAATGTTCCACATTTCTTGCCATGATAAAGCGCCCCAATTGACTGGCACGCGTCTTCGATTAGAAACACACCCCTTTCGGAAGCAATCTCTGTAAGCTGATCCATTTCGGCGGTCTGGCCGAAGAGATGGACTACAATCACGGCTTTGGTTCGTGTTGAAAAGGCTGAATCCACCTCGTCCGGATCAATATTAAAAGTCCGGGGATCAATATCCGCAAAAACTGGAGTGGCCCCAAGCCTCACTATCGAACTTACCGTGGAAAAAAAACTGTACGGAGTGGTTATAACCTCGTCGCCGGGTCCTATATCCATCGCCATAAGAGAAAGAAGTATGGCATCCGACCCCGAAGCGGTCCCAACAGCGTGATCAACGCCGTAGTATTCTTCCATATCTTTTTCAAATCTGTCTACGGAAGCCCCAAGTATGAACTGCTGGCCGCTAAAAATCTGATCCACGGCCTGGCGAATTTCTTCTTTGATTCTCTCATACTGTGGAACCAAATCCAGTAATTTTACTTCCATGCATTCCCCGAATTCCAAGTATAAAACACCCAAACAATGTACCAATCCAGTATAGTACGCGAAAAAGACAAGGTAAAGTATTATTAATTCCCTGGCTTTTACTTTTTACTCTTTCAATTTGCCTGATCAAAATGTATTCTCTATGAAAAATGACCGTTTACTTTTCCTGTGTCTTTGTGGTCTAGCTTGTCTCGTTAATCTTAAAAAGGAGTAACTTCTGTGAAAGGTGTAACAACCGTCAAAAAGATAATACAAGGGGGACTTGGCCTTGCGTTCTATGAGGGTAGAACTGTATTCCTGCCATATACGGCACCCGGAGATAAGGTTGAATTTTCCGTTGCTAAAGAGAAGGGGAAGGTTCTTTTCGGCCGTTTAGAAAAAATTCTTGAACCTTCGAATATAAGGAAACCTCCGGAATGCCCAAATTTCAGCAAGTGCGGGGGCTGTCATTTCCTTCACCTTGACTATGAAGATGAGATTAAAATCAAAAAAAGCATGGTTCTTGAGACACTTGAAAGAATCGGGAAATTCAAAGCTGTAATTGACAATATTATTGTTTCCCCATCACGTTTCGGGTATAGAAACAATTGTATCTTCCGTACCGACGAAAATGGACAGCCCGGGTTTACTATGGCGGAAACGGACAAGGTTATACCATTTCCTAAAAACGGATGTCTGCTATTACCGAAAGAGATGAGAGAAGCCATAGCCGGACTCGACGGCGATTCTCTGCAACCAAACAGCGAGGTTCGTGTTCGTATGGATAAATTCGGCGCGGTTCACTTCTGGGGCCTAAAAAACAACTTCGGACCGCCTGATATACTTATGGAAGCGGGAGGATATTTGTTCCCCATGTCTCCTGATGCATTCTTCCAAATAAACACCCTTCTTAATAATAAGCTTATTGAATTAGTTCTCTCTCTACCCCGAAAAAGAACCGATAAAATAATTGACCTTTATTGCGGCGCCGGATTTTTCACATTACCCCTCGCACGAAATGCAATGAAAGTTATCGGAATAGAAAGGGACGAAAAAGCGTATGAAAACGCTCGCGCCGCCGCAAAACTGAACAAAATTACGAATATCAGTTTCAAACAAGGGATGGTCGAACAGAAATTTAAAAAAACCGGGAAAGCCAATCTCATCCTAGCGGACCCTCCAAGAGCAGGAATGACAAAGAAGGTCGTCGAAGAAATTATCAGACACAAACCGCAGGAACTTATATTAATATCCTGCGACCCTCCCACGCTCGCTAGAGATACCTCCCGGCTGATTCAAGGAGGTTATACCCCTTCCAACATCCATCTTGTCGACCTTTTCCCGGGAACAGCCCATATAGAAACTGTGATTTATTTCAAAAGAACCGAATAGGCCATTCAGGGTTATTTATTCCCCGAACGAATCCTTTCAATCTTTACATTTAAATTATCTCTGTCATAATACTTGTCAACATCAATAAGACTGGGAGATTTCTTAATCTCTTCGAGAGGGACACTGACTAAACGCGACTTCTGCAGAGCTACCATATATCCGATATGACCATCCTTGATCATATCCACCGCATTATTCCCGAAACGCCTCCCCATCTGCCTGTCCTTCTGCGAAGGGGAAGCTCCGCGTTGCAAATACGCGAGCGCCATATATCTGGTATGATCAAAGTTATGTTCCAGAAGACTTTTAAGGTAATTTCCTACTCCCCCGAGGCTGTAGTGACCGAATTCATCCAGCTTGGCATCTTTTCTAACTTCCTCCTCCCCCTCTATATGCACACCCTCAGCCACAACTATTAACTTGTACATATGCTCGAGCCCCATCTCTCTGCTTTTTCCCAGTTTCTCTCCGATAACTGAAATCAACTTCGATATTTTAAAAGAATATTCCGGTATTAAAATTACATCGGCAAATGCCGCTTCTCCTCCTCTAAGCGCGAGCCAGCCCGCATGACGACCCATGACTTCAAGGAAGAAAACCGTTTGGTGAGACCTTGCAGAATGAGATATCTGTTCGGCGGAATTACAAATTACATTAAGCGCCGTATCATAACCCAGAGAATACTCCGTCCCGGCCAGGTCTCTGTCAATCGTCTTGGGAATTCCAATAACCGGAACCCCCCTTTCGTTCAGAGCAGCTCCCGCTCCCAAGGTGTCATCTCCCCCTATTGCTATGATTACATCAAGTCCCAGCTTCTTTACATTTTCTATTACCTGTTCTGTCCGATCTCCTCCCTCGGATACCGGGTTTGTACGGCTGCAATGAAGTCTGCTCCCGCCAAGGCGGCTGTACTCGCGAATAATTTCTGGGCCAAGTTGCACTACATACTCACCCGTGTCCTTAACTACCAGCGCTTCCCACCCTCGTTTCAAACCAACAACTTCATAACCATACCTTGAAGCTCCCTCCACAACTCCCGCTATAGCTGGATTTAATCCCGGAGCGTCTCCCCCTCCTGTCAATACGCCGATTCTCATTTAACAGCCTCCCTCACAACTCAGAGTGCAATATCAACCTGTTGTTACATCCAAAACATTTTGACTTGCTGACTTACGTCAGATCCTCGTTTGCCGGTTCTATGCCTCAACAAAACTTTTCAAGGAAACATTCTTTTTATAATGTTCTTCCTTGAAATATTTTAATACCTTAATATAGGTCTCCGGAGGAATAAACCCAGGCACAATACTAATCAGTCCTCCGTCACTATTCAGATAACCCAGGGAAGGATACCCCCGGACCCCAAGCCTTCGAGCCAGAGTAAATGGTGTATATTTGCTATCCTTGTATTCGAATATAGTTCTCTTATCCTCAGCGTTAACTCTAACACAGATATAGTTGTCTTTTAAGTAATTCGCAATATTAGCATCAGAAAATGTACGATCTTCCATTACCTTGCACCATTTACACCAGGAAGTGTAAAAATCGATAACAACAGGCTTGTTTTCTTTTTTGGCAAGCGCTAATCCCTCTTCGATTGAAACCCAGCTATTAGAGGATGAGGTGTTCTCGTTCCCGCCACAACCAGCCAACACAAAAATAACAACCCCGGCAAGTATAATTTTTTTGATATTTTTCACAACACTTCCTTTTTCAAAACATACAGCATTTCCCTGTTTTTTTCATTAAACACACAAATGATTATAATAAAATAATCATTTCTCACTCCTTTTTCAAATATTATTGATTTCACCTAAAGGAGATTCTTGAAAAATAATCGGGAAAGTAATACAATCCGAGAAATTACCGATTAGACCACTTAACCGAAAGGAAATTATGAAATCCTCTAAAAAAGTTCTTTTGATCGCGATTTGTATCTTTTCCTGCGTGTCCATCTTCTCGGGATCGACTCCGGCGTTTGATCAAACGGGTAAGACCGCCAACGAAGACAAGATCAACCTTCAAATTGAAGAATGGCTGGTTCTTGGTCCGGCATCGACACCTTTCCCAGCCTTTAATGAAGAAAAAAAGGATGAAGCCAATGGCACTTTTCTCCTATCTTACAACTTTATTTCTACCAAACAATTAAAACCGGAAGATGAAAAGAAAATCATTTTTCCTGTCCGGCAGGAACTCTCTTGGACAATTCTAAAAGCAGACGATGCGGGTATCACCCTCTCAAATGGTTCCCATGAACCTGAAACAGCATATTTGGCTTCATACCTGGAACTACCCCGATGGGCAAAATTACAATTTAAGGCAAAGGGAACCTACCCCTTTAAGCTAATGATAGACGGGAAGGAAATCATCGAATGTAACAAAAATGGTACTGAAGACTACCAGGAGGGAACGGCGGAACTTAAAATGGGAAAACATACTATAATAGTAAAAACCGTATGTGCCCCCAAAGATACAATCAGCTCATGGAAATTCAACGCCTTCATAGAAATGGATAAAACACTCGGATGTACCCCTCTTTTATCCCTAAGCCCCACACGAAATATAGCTATCTCCGATATTCTCAATCCCCCTCACATAGATAATATTAAACTTTCACCGGACGGCAGCCTTGCCGCCTTGACAATTCGCAGTATCATTTCCCCCGATGGAGACAAAGAAACCAGACTGGAAATCAGAAAAACTGAAAACGGAAAACCTGTAAAAACAATTATCTGCCGCGAAGGTGTTAGGGCATTCGAATGGACTCCGGATGGAAAATCCCTATCGTATACAGTATCCGAAGACAAGAAAACATCAATAAGGAAAATAGAGATGGAAACCGGGAATGATGAAATGATTGCCGAAGGTATCGAGAGATTCGAAAACTATAAGTGGAGCCCTGACGGTGAATTCATTATCTATTCCGCCTCCGAAGAACCTGTAAAAAACAAAGACGGAGTAAAGAGACTGCGCGGCATATACGACAAAACAAATTTCGGGCGGCACAGATCATTCCTCTACCTGCTATCGGTAAAAAATGGCGCAACAAGAAAGATTACAACAGGGAAATACAGTTCCCAACTTGTAGATATCCATCCTAATGGGGAAAGCATCCTTGTCACGCGCCTCTATGAAGACATTTCAAAAAGACCATATGAGAAAACGGAACTTGTCCGTGTCAATCTGAGAGAGGCTAGCAGCGATGTTCTATGGGAAGGGCAATGGTTCAACAATGCCATGTGGTCACCTGACGGAAAGAAAATACTTGTCTCCGCCGGCGCTTCTTCATTCGGAAATATCGGGATAAATGTCTCCGAAAACACAATCCCAAATGATTACGATGGACAGATATATATTTTTGACCCCGAAAGCAAGGATGTTAACGCGATAACCAGGGGTTTTAACCCCTCCGTAAGAAGGGCTTACTGGTCAAAATCTGAAAAAAGTATCTATCTTGTCGCCGAAGACAAATCATTCGTTAGACTGTTCAAATATTCTTTTCGGCACCAGAACTTTAAAGAGTTACAAACCGGTTGTGATGTAATCTCATCCGGCGATTTTGCCATTGAGAATCCGGTCGCGGTATTTGCCGGCATGTCCGCTGATCATCACCAAAAACTCTACCTGATAGACCTTGGAAAAAACAGGGCAAAAGAAATATATGACCCTGCTGAGGAGCAATATGAACATATCAGAAGGACAAACGTGAAAGAATGGAATTTTACAGCAAGTACCGGGAAAGAGATTACCGGACGCGTACACTATCCTCCTGATTTTGACCCTGAAACGATATATCCATGCATCGTATATTATTATGGGGGAACATCTCCCGTAA
This sequence comes from bacterium, assembly GCA_021160845.1. Taxonomy (GTDB): domain Bacteria; phylum Krumholzibacteriota; class Krumholzibacteriia; order Krumholzibacteriales; family WJIX01; genus JAGHBT01. Next base: position 5,876 of record JAGHBT010000206.1, read on the forward strand.
GCCGGAGCTTCGGAGGCAGATACCCGAAGAACCTCTGGGCGTCGATGGGGTATATCGTGTATGTACTTCAACCCAGCGGAGCAACCGGGTTCGGTCAGGAATTTTCCGCCGCTCATGTCAATGACTGGGGGAAAACGGTAGCGGGCGAGATAATTGAAGGTACAAAAGAATTCCTTAAGGCTCATAGCTTTGTTGACCCTGAGAGGGTTGGGTGTATAGGGGCTTCATTCGGCGGCTTTATGACCGAACTTCTCGTAACAAAAACAGATATTTTCGCCGCTGCAATATCACACGCGGGGATCAGCTCAATATCGAGCTATTGGGGTGGAGGATACTGGGGATACTCCTATAACGCGGTGTCCGCAGCTAACAGTTTCCCGTGGAACAGCCCCGACATCTATATCAACCAGAGCCCCCTCTTTTCCGCCGATAAGGTAAATACTCCACTCCTTCTTCTCCATGGAGAGAGTGACACAAATGTTCCCACCCATGAAAGTGATCAGATGTACACCGCGCTAAAACTCCTCGGCAAAGAAGTTGAATATATCCGTTTTGCCGGGCAGAACCACTTTATCCTGGACTATAAAAAGAGGATCAAGTGGTCGGACGCCACACTAGCCTGGTTTGACAAGTGGCTTAAAGAAGAACCTCAATGGTGGAACAATATGTATCCTCCCATTGACGGTCAGAAGGAAAATTCGGCAAAGCATAACAGGGAACCGGCAAAGCTTGGAGTAAAAATAGTTAAGGACGAGGACCGTGGAACCTTCCTGGTTGGAGAAATTACAATGGAGGATATACAGAATAATATTCCGGAATGGGACTTGGGCTATTACGAATACAAACCCGATATGGCTGTTATATCGGAACTTGTCGAAGCCCTTAACGATATCAATATTACATGCATTCTCGGCACATGGTGCAGTGATTGCCAGCGTACTGTCCCCAGGTTATGGAAAGTACTCAAATCAGCCGGCTATCCCCTGTCTGATCTGAAGATGCTCGCTGTTGCAAGCTCGAGGGCAAAGGAAACCGGGAATATTACGGAGGAAATGCTCGAATGGTCAAACTCTGTGCGGGAATATTATAACATCAAGGCCATATCCACCATTATAGTTAAAAATAAAAACAAGGAAATAGGCAGAATCATTGAAACCGTTCAGGAATCTGTTGAAAAGGATCTATTGCAAATTCTCAATAAAAAATAACGAATCAAGAAAAGTGCCCGGATTTCAATTGGAAGAATATCTATTAAGGGTTCTCCAACACATTATTGTTTTTCGAATCGGCATGTTTTAAGAGAATAGCAAAAATAAGGCCTAACACGCCCAGTGAAGCAAACATGATCTGGCTTGCCGTATAATTCCCGAAGACATCCCTTAACTTCCCATTAAACCATGGAAACAGCCCAAGTCCGATGTTTTGAATCATCGTCATCAAACCAAAGGCGGTGCCTATCCGGTTTTTGGATACAATAAGAGGCACAGACGGCCACATTGCCGCTGGGACAAGCACGAACGCGGCGCCGAGTACAATCATGGAGTAAATGGGGTTAATATGAGTTATTCCCATAACAAGGTGAGCGGGAATCAACAAGATTGAACCCAGGACCATAAGTGAAGCACGCTTGCCTATTCTGTCAACCAATAAACCGGCAAAGGGAGCAAATACCATTGAAGCAAACACTATTAGTCCTGCCAGTCCGGGCGCGGTTGAAAACATATGCGTGATATTAAAGAAAACCTGCTGAAAGAAACCACCATTAGATCCAACTTCAAGGGGTATCCCCCATTTAGCGTTAAAGAAATCCGAAGCAAAATGCTGGAAGGGAAAAACTGCGCCATAAAATGTCATGCAGAGAAATGTCACATACCAGAAAGAAGCATTGAACTTGCCGATATCGGAAACCTTAATTTTTTCCTCAACCTCCTCCTCTTTAAGATCAAGGACACTCTCTCCTTTCCTATCCATAACACAATAAATAATATTACTTAAGAGGGACAACACACAGAATATCGCTCCAGCCCAGAGGGCATAAGAAAAACGTCCGAAATAACGAGCAATCAGCGCTTCAGTATTGTAGCTGAAAAGAGAGCCGAGCCTACTCACAGTTAAAGCTATCCCAAAGGCCATGGCAAGCTCTTTCCCCTTAAACCATCGGGATATAATAGAGCTCTGCGCGACGATCAGAGTCTCTGATCCGGCGCCGAAAAAAAACATTCCGACATATACCCACCAGATATTCCGGGCAAAAGCTATTATTAAAGCTCCAATAACGATAAAGGATGAAAATAAGAGACTCGATTTGCGCGTGCCAATTCTGTCAATCAATATTCCACCTATCAAAAGGCACAATATCGCGGCCACAGAATAAATAGTCTTTGTCGCTCCAAAAGCTGCCCTTGAAACATCAAACGATTTAATCAGAATCGGAGCTATGGCGGACAAACCATCATAAGCAAAGTAACTTCCAAATGTAAAGAGACTGACAAAGAGCAACAGTGTAAAACGAAATGGCTTCCCTGATGGATGGAAAATACCGATATTTTCATTCATAAGCAGTTTTCTCCCGAATAAGTTTTTAATTTTCAGCCTATAATTTCTCAATACTAGAACCAAGCATTGAAATTGTCAACATATTATCACTTTCACGGACTTTCCACATTTATTGCAGGATTAAAAAAGGGGTACAATGCTTGTTTCCTTTCCCCCGGCAGAAGGAATAACTTGCGAAGTTCCGTGAGACAAAAAATGTGTTCTCATAATTATTATATTTCCACCCAAAAAAAACAAAATATTTATGGAATTTATTTGGGAAATAATTGTACTATAAATATAGAGAGGGGGTTCGGAAACTTATTCAGGATATATTTTCTTCAGAGGAGAGCAGATGGAGCCAGCGCACAATGTCAACGGAGGCACGAATGCTCAATAATCTAAGGGTTTTACTTGTTGAGAATCACGCGATTCTAAGGCAAGGCTTAAAGAGGCTGCTCGAGGACGAAGAAATCACTATAGTAGGAGAAGCCGAGGATGGGAGAATTGGGATAGATCTCGCCGATGAGCTCGAACCTGATTTGATTGTAATGGACATAAGCCTCCCTAAACTAGGGGGCATAGAAGCGACACGGCAGATCATAAAAAATCATCCTGACATCAAAATTGTAATATTGACTATTCACTCTGAAGAAACCTATGTATATAAAGCTCTGAAGGCCGGCGCGAAAGGATACCTTCTAAAGGAAACAGCTGCAGAAGCTCTCATTGAAGCAATTGAGAAGGTGATGCAAGGTAATATATTCATATCGCCGGCTCTCCCGTCTGACCTGTTGGATAATTATAATAAAATGACCAAGTCAGGGTAGAACCTAGACGAAAACGGCGTCTTACCCATACAAGATCAAATGCTATTACAA
>JAGHBT010000168.1 GCA_021160845.1 bacterium
GGGTCCTTATAGTCTTTTACGTAACGTACATGATCCTTGTTGTCAACGCCAAAAAGCGCGGCGGGCGCAAGGAAAGTGATGGCCATAATCGCGATAACTAAACAAATTCCAAATCCTTTCATCCTATTACCTCCCTTTTTTTACAAAAGATACTCCGGCAACAGCCCCACTCGAAAAGGGGGCGCAGGCCGGTAGTAAAAAATTTTAGCTCCTGTCGGGGCCTTCCGGTTTTGTTATTTTCTCACGCGGATTCTCCTCGAGCTTCTTGAGCAAATACTCCACGGCTTTTTCTATCATCGGTTCGCGGCCGGCCTGAATAAGCGCCGGATCATCGAATACCTCAAACCCCTCATCGGGAGATAATCCAACACCCTCAACATCCCACTGCCCCTTGTTGTTTACAAAGGCGAACCCAGGTACGGCGAAGCTTCCTCCATCGACAAAATTAGGTGAATATCCATATCCGATAAGCCCACCCCATGTGGTTTGACCTATCAATGGCCCAAGCCCCGCTTCTCTGAAGTACGCTGGAAAGGCATCGCCTCCCGAAGAAGCAAGACCATTAATCAACATTGCCTTCGGCCCTTCATTAACGGGGAACGGTAAAGGAGTGAGCGACATATTTCTCCTCGCCCAGTAGCTGAATACCCTTCTCTTCATTATTTCAACCATCTTGTACGGTGAATGACCGCCTCCATTATAGCGTTCATCTATAATCAAGGCCTCTTTATTAATAAGGGGCTGAAAGTTCGTGTAGAAGGACTTATACCCGTTATAATAGGTATCGGGAATATGCATATAACCGATTCTCCCGCCTGAAAGCTTATCGACTAACTTGCGGTTTTCCTCTACCCAATTTTTATAAAATAGGCTCAATTCGGAGGCTATCGGTTTTACCGTAATCTCGCGGGCATTCCTGTCCGAAGGCTTATCATTTATCTTGAGCTTAACTTGAACCCCAACCTTGTTCTCCAGATACTTGTAGGGACTCTCAGAGGTAGTAACCCTGTGACCGTCAATCTCAACAAGATAAGATCCCTCTTCAACATTTAGTCCAGGCTCTGTAAGTGGGGATTCTTGCCCTTTAAGCCAATTCGCGCCTTTGTAAATTTTGTCAATCCTGTAATAATCACCGTTCGCCTTAAACACACATCCGAGCAATCCCATCGGTACTCGTTCGACCTTAAGCATATCACCCGAATGAACATAGCAGTGTCCGGCATTAAGCTCTCCGATAAGCTCTCCAAGTATATAATCCAAATCCGCTCTGTTTGCAACATAGGGCAACAGCACCTCATACTTGTCGTGCATATCCTTCCAGTTAACCTTGTGCATGGCTGGATCGTAAAACCAGTCACGCATGATCCTCCATGCATCGGTGTATATCTGCTTCCATTCCACAACAGGATCGATCCTCATCTCCATACCGCCGAAATCAAGAGCTCCGTCGCTCTTCTTCTGGTCGGGAGCGAGCTTCGCTATCCCCCATGTTTTTTCAGCTTTGTAGATGAATTTCTTTCCTCCGGCCGCGATCTGATAAATGATCACTCCATCCATTATTTTCTTGGTTTCACGGGATTCGAGATCGAACTTTTTAAGTTCCGTCTCCCCGGCTTCATCGGTGTATATAAAAACCAACCCGCCTTTAATAGCTGTAATGTTTCGGTAACTCTTGTGTTCTAACGGAAGGGCGACCACACGGCCGGCAAATCCCGCGGCATCGATCGATTTAATCTTAACTTTTTCTTTGTCCTCTTTATCTTTGTCCTTTCCCTTTTCCTTGTCCTTCTTTTTATCCCCTTTTTCAATCTTTTCCTCATCGTTAAGGGGGGCAAGTGGAGATGGAGTATCTTCAGACAATGTTCCCATATAAAGCCTGTCCTCCCACTCTTTCTCGGGATAAATAAAATCCCTCTGAGAAATAAAATATATATACTTGCCGTCAAGAGAAAAAACAGGTTCTCTATCGTTTGTAAAATCGCTTGTCAGTTTCATCGCTTTCTTTGAAGAAAGCGAATACACCCAAATCGATGACATAAAAGCGTCTGACACCTTGGTATAACAGAGCCATTTACTATCGGGTGAAAATGAATAATCACTAATCTCAGCATACCGACATTTATCAGCTTCTTTGATTTCCTTATTCTCTACATCAAGAACCCAAAGCCTGTTCTTTTTATCGGTGTAAACAATTTTTTTGCTGTCGGGAGACCATTTTGGCCCTATGATCCATGAATCGCTTTCTCTTGTGAGCATCTCGGGACTTCCCTCAGCGTCCTTCGGCCTTACCCATATCTCGTAATCGCCACTCTCCTCGGAGAGATAGAGAAAATATTTTCCATTCGGCGACCATTCAACATTCTTTTCTCTTACTCCATCAGTTCGGGTAAGGTTTGTGGTCACTCCGTGCTTCGCTGGGATAGAAAATATTTCACCCCTGGCTCCAAAAGCGGCTCTCGCCCCTGATGGGGAAATAGTAAAACTCTCAATATTTCCTTCCACATTTTTGTAAACCGGTCTTACAAGCGGCTTGTCACTGCCGAGAGCAATCTCTATCTTTTTTGTTTCACCCGATTGTGTGTCGTGATAAAAGAGATACCCGCCCTTTTCAAAAATTATTCTATCCTTTCCCCGGCTGGGCCAAAGAATATCAAATTTATTATACGCGGTAACCTGTGTTATCGCTTTTGAATCGATATCGTACTTAAACAGGTTCAGGGTTCTTTCCCTATCGGATGTAAAATAGATACCGTTTTCTGTCCACATCGGAAAATTATCAGTTCCCTTAAATTCAGTAATCTTTTGCGTATTGTTTTTTTCAAGATCGTAGATATACAGATCCTGAGCCCTTCCCGCCCTGTATCTCTTCCA
>JAGHBT010000055.1 GCA_021160845.1 bacterium
ATATGTAGCAATATAATTAATTATAAAAATCTTCTTCCGCGAACACTTCCTAACCGGTTGTATGCCCATGGTTGGAGCCAAACTCCGTTAACGCCTTTTTACCATATTCATAACCCATATCAAATGCCTTTATATTAACATCAACAAACCTTTCCGGAACAGAGTCGGGAACCGCCTTTTTCATCGCTTCAACCGAAACTATATCGGTAACGGCAGTAACGAACCCAAGCAGAATAACATTCGCGAAGATACGATTACCCAGCTCCTCAGCGAATTTTGTCGCGGGGATGGAAAAGGCCTTATTTTTTCCTGTCGGGGTAACTAAATCCGATTCATAAATCAACACCCCATCTTCCCGAAGTTCGTGCTTGAACTTCCGATAGGCTTCATCGGACATCACTATTAGGAAATCAATCGCTGTAACATAAGGATAGAGAATTTTCTCCTCTGACACGAGCAGGGTTGTACTGCACGCGCCACCCCTTGCCTCAGGTCCAAAATTTTGATCCATGGTCGCGAAATTATTATCATAAATCGATATGGCTTTACCCAAAATTATGCCCGACCTGATAATACCCTGTCCTCCAAATCCCGCGAATCTGATCTCTTTCATTTGTACTCTCCAAATTTATCGCCTATTGCATGCGCAAGCTGCCTGTTATAGGAATCAATAAATGTTTCTCTCTCTCTGTCAACAAACTTCCCGACGACTATTTTTTTCTCAGGTCCTATATCTACTTCTTTCGTATCAGCTTCATTTCTTATTTCCGAGTTCTTGTAATAATATTCAGCAAAGTTAAAGAGCTCATCTCCACTGCGATTTTCAAGAAAATAGTCCACACCCGGCGATATAACTTCTATTACTGAGAATCCTCTTTTTTGCATCGCTTCCGCGATTGAATCCGCCAATTCACGGGTGTGCAAAACAGTCCACCTCGCCACATACTCAGCGCCAAAAGACTTTGCCAAGTGGGGAATATTAAAAGGCTCTTCGTAACCCGGATAGAGTGAAATACGAGGATTAAAAGCCGGAGCCTTTTCCCCCCCTACTCTTTTATAAATAAAATGGTTAAGGTACACAACCACCAGATCCATATTACCTCTTGCCGAATGAATAAAGTGGTTGCCGCCTATCGTAAGTAAATCACCAATCGGAACAAGTACCTTTAGATCCAGATTCCCCAGTTTCAATCCGGTAGCAAAGGGGAGCGCTGAACCTCGAGTAGTATGAAAATAATCAACTCCCAATTTCTTTACAGCTTCGGGGGAAAAAAGAATATCCGAAACCATGGATACCTTTGATCCGTCAAACTTGCTCTTGCCGAGAGCATCGGAGAAAACATCAATTATTTGTTTCATACTATTCATATTGCCCGTCACCTTATCCGGAAATTTGTTTTTCCAAAGCGGTTTTATACGAAACAAGTTGGGGGTATCGTTTCTTAGCCTCTACCGCTTGTTTAATAGCGCCAAATATATCTTCAGGATTGTGAACTGAAGCCCCTCCATGAGGAACAAGGATCACATTGGTATTCCCATGGCTGCATCTATCTACTTCAAAAGCGATCTGCCCATAATTTATCTCGGGGACAACAAACCCTTTAATCTTCTTTGAAAGCTCGGCTATCCTCTTTTCGGGAAAGGGCCATACAGTAACAAGCCTCAATGCCCCTACCTTTATGCCCTCTTTTCTTGCCATCTCAATAGCTTTAAGGGCAACCCTCGAAGTTATTCCATAAGATACAACAACAACTTCGGCATCATCCACTCTATCTTCTTTCAGTTCGATGATCTTATCAGCATTGAGCCTTATTTTATCTATAGAAGCGCGTAGCGTCGCTTCCTTAAGGTCGCGGTCTAAAATCGGATGACCTTCTTCGTCATGAGTTAACCCTGTTATATATAATCCATAACCTTCACCAGCTTTCGCCATCGGCGGAACGAGACCCGCGCCTCGTTTGAACGGGAAATACGCGTCTTTAGCCCCGCCGTAGTACTTCCTGTTCTCTACCTCAATCTCTGAAGCAGGGGGCACCACAACCTTCTCTGTCATATGGCCTACACATTCATCAGCCATCAGCATCACGGGCACACGATATCTCTCCGCCAGATTAAAGGCTTTAATAGTAAACTCAAAGGCTTCCTGAGGAGAATCGGGAGCAAGCGTAATAACCTCGTAATCTCCATGCGATCCCCATCTTGACTGCATCATGTCAGCCTGTCCGGCACCTGTCGGTATCCCGGTAGACGGCCCCCCTCTTTGAACATTAATAACTACAAAAGGAGTTTCTATAGCGGCCCCAAGCCCAATATTCTCCATGATAAGCGAAAACCCGGGGCCGGATGTGATGGTCATTACCTTTTTCCCCGCCCAGGATGCCCCCAGTACAGCCGCTATTGATCCAAGTTCATCTTCCATTTGAACAAAAATAGCCCCAACTTCAGGAGTCCTCTTTGTAAATGCCTCCGCGGCTTCTGTTGAGGGAGTAATCGGATAACCAGCTAAAAATTTACACCCTGCCGCGATAGCGCCATACGCGATAGCAACATCTCCATCAATATAATAAGAACCTGTAAAAACATCGCCCGGGTTAGCCTTCAATACTAGCCTCCACTTCTTCCTTCAACGTACTCCATATAGCAAATTCCGGACATACAATCTCACACAGACCGCAATTCAGACATCTCTCCGGATTCGCGACAACCGGAGGATGGTAACCCTTCTCGCTAAATTCATCCGATACTTCCAGAACATTATTAGGACAATACTCTACACAAAAGCCACAGCCTTTACAGCGATCCTTTATTAGATGAATTTCCCCCCTCGGGATTTTTATTTCACTTAGGTCATATGGTTTGCGTACATTACTCATCCCTTAGCCTCCGCACTCCAACGCCTATTTGACTCAATAAAGCCAGGTCTTTCCCGATCAATGAATTTTCCTACTATAATCTGCTTCTGATAGCCAACAGCGAGGTTTTCCGTGGGCTCATCATGCTTTATTATTGAATTTTCATGATAAAAACGCATCATATCAATGCCCGCGCCCAATCTGTTAATTCTCGAGTAATACATCGAACAAGGGGCAACAATTTCAACCAAAGAAAATCCGGGTTTATTGATGGCTTCAACGATAGATTTTTCCAGCCTTCTGACATGAAGAGCTGTCCACCTTGCCACATATACAGCGCCGGCCGCTTCAGCTAATTGAGGAATATTAGCCGGAGTCTCAAAATTTCCAAAAGGAGAAGTAGTGGTATAGGCCGTCTCAGGGGTTGTGGGAGCTACCTGCCCACCGGTCATCGCGTAAATAAAATTATTAACAAGAATTACAGTTATATCAATATTCCTTCTCGCAGCGTGTATAAAGTGATTTCCTCCAATCGAAACCAAATCTCCGTCTCCTGAAAAAACCACTACTTTCAGATCGGGATTAGCCATTTTAATACCTGTGGCAAACGGGATGGCTCTCCCATGTGTTGTATGAAATGAGTCAAGTTTGATATAGCCGGCGACTCTCCCTGTACAACCGATTCCAGAAACCACACACATTTTGTTCAGATCGAACTCCAACTTCTTAAGCGCTGAAACAAAAGCAGTTACAGAGATGCCTATTCCACACCCCGGGCACCAAATATGCGGCATCCTATCCATACGGAGCAACTGCTCCATTGGATGTTTTTCCTCAACCTTTCCTTTTTCTGCCATTGCCATTCTACACTGATCCTTGTAAAGCTCGTTTTATTGTGTCGATTATATTAGAGACACCATTATCATCCGATCTGTCATGAAAAACAGAAAGCGTTTCCGCCTTACCCCGAGCACACCTCTCCACTTCAAAACAAATCTGGCCGTAGTTAATCTCCGGAACCACAAAAGCCTTTATTTTCTCTGCTAACTGAGTAATTCTTTTTTCGGGAAAAGGCCACACAGTTATTAACCGAAGAGTTCCAACCCTTACACCCTCACCCCTTACCCTCTGTACCGCTTCGGAAACATCCCTCGAAGTTATACCGTAAGAAACCACTACCACATCAGCATTTTCTATATTATCTTCTTCAAACTCAACAATCTTGTCGGAATTGAGCCTGATTTTGTTCACAATCGCGTGTACATTGGCTTCCTGTGTTTCAGCATCAATAATCGGATAACCCTTTTCGTTGTGAGTTAACCCGGTAACATGAAATCTATACCCTTCCCCAATGTCTACCATCTCGGGAACAAGATTCTCATCCCTCTTAAAAGGTAAATACTTATCCTTGGGACCCTTGTAATATCTTCTTTGTATGATCTCTATATCTTCAACAAGCGGAATTGTTACCTCTTCTCTCATATGCGCGACGGTCTCATCCGTCATAACCATAACCGGTGTACGGTATTGTTCGGAAAGATTAAACGCCCTGATCGTCAAATCAAACATTTCCTGAGGTGAATTTGGAGAAAGAACGATAACTTCGTAATCCCCGTGCGACCCCCATCTCATCTGCATCACATCACCCTGGCCAGGCTTACCGGGAATACCTTCGGAGGGACCAAACCTTCCGACATCCACTATAACGCAGGGAGTCTCTAGCATTATACCCAACCCAACATGCTCCATCATGAGAGAAAATCCCGGACCAGAGGTTACAGTCATTGCCTTCCTGCCAGTCCAAGCAGCCCCTAATACCGCCGCTAGGGTCGAGATCTCATCCTCCATCTGAATATAAACGGCTCCAAAATCAGAGAACCGCATCGAGAATCTTTCCAATATTTCCAAAGAAGGTACAATGGGATAGGCTGCTAAAAACCCACACCCTGCAGAAAGAGCGCCTTCGGCGCACGCTTCACTCCCACTGAAATTATGAGTTCCTGACAAAACTTTTCCAAAATTAGTTCGCATTTCCAACAATCTTTAGAAAAATCAATGCTCTATAAAAAAACGAAAACGTTTTTCAAGCTACCTAATCAGATAATTTAAGTCAATAAAAATTTATTATATCACCTTGAAATCACCCTTGAATTCAACTGCCGCACCCCCCGCAATCCTCTACGGCGAAAGCCTGTTTATCAACCTCGGAAACGCAATCGTCTCTCTGACATGCTGTATCCCGCAGATATAGGCAAGCAATCGCTCCACACCAAGACCAAAGCCGGAATGAGGAAAGGCGCCATATCTTCTAAGATCGAGGTACCATTCAAATTCCTTACGTGGAAGACCTTCTTCCTCAATCTTCTTCTCAAGGTATTCCAAATCGGAAACCCTCTCGCCTCCACCGATGATCTCGCCATACCCTTCCGGAGCGAGAAGATCCACCGATAGACTGAGCGTCTTATCATCAGGGTCTGGGGCCATATAAAAAGCCTTGATCGCGGCGGGAAACCTGTGCACAAAGAACGGCCTGTCAAATTCCTCACTGAGGACAGTTTCATCGTTGCCTCCGAAGTCTCCTCCAAACTCAAAATCAATACCCTTCTCCTTTAATTTAACGGCCGCGTCTGTATATGAAATTTTTGGAAAAGGGGATTTAACCCTTTCCAGCATTCCGATGTCCCTCTCGAGGACATTCTCCAGCAAATGTCTGTATGTTTCAACCGTTCTCCCTATAACCTCCACAACAAAATCCTCGGCAAGCTGCATTATATCATCGAGACGCGCGAAAGCAACCTCCGGCTCTACCATCCAGAATTCGGTAAGGTGCCGGCGTGTCTTGGATTTCTCAGCCCTGAAGGTTGGGCCGAAAGAATATACCTTTCTGAAAGCAGCTGCCGTCGCCTCGTTATAAAGCTGCCCGCTCTGAGTAAGATACGCCTTATCGCCAAAGTAATCAGTTTCGAAGAGTGTCGTCGTTCCCTCACAGGCATTCGGCGTAAAGATTGGAGTATCACAACATACAAACCCTCTGTTATCATAGAATTCTCTTATGTACCTTATAACTCCCGCTCTAATTCTAAGGATCGCGTTCTGCCGGGAGCTGCGAAGCCAAAGGTGTCTGTTATCCATAAGAAAAGACATTCCATGTGCTTTTGGAGTAATAGGATACCCATCCGCCACTTGAATCACTTTTAAATCAGTAACCCCAAGTTCGTATCCTCCGGGAGCCCGCTTGTCCTCTTTAACTACACCGGTTATCTCAAAAGATGATTCCTGGGTGAGCGAAGACGCGGATGCGAATACTTCCTCACCCACTGATGACTTCTCAATAACACACTGGATACTCCCTGTCCCGTCCCGCAGTAGAATAAAAATTATCTTTCCGCTGGAACGTATATTATACACCCAGCCCTTCAACAACACACTCTGATCTACAAAATCACCTATCCCGGAAACTTCGGCTGGCTGCATTTTATTCCTCCACTTCATTTTGAAACTATTATTGCATAACACTTTTACCGGCACTCAAGCTACGAGCTGAAGTTCATCAGCACCAATGACCAACTTGTAACACCACACACAAATCAGCCCCTTCATTATTCTATTTACCATTTCAATTTGAAGATGTAAACAGTGAAATGACAATAACCGCTAATTAGCTGCAATCCTGCTTCCTACGGCATGATTATTGCCGAAAAAACCACAAGACAGTGTACAAAAACCGATGTTTACTGCAAAAACAGGGAAAAGGGATTGGAAAAGACAGTTTCATATAGAAACACTATAAAATTCGGGCTTATTATAACACTATGCCTGGGATTATCTATTGCATTCTGCACTTCCGCAACCGGCAATTCAATTGACGATATAACAAATTCCAAAATAAAAAGTTACACAAACAATGCCCTTCATCTTGGAGCTCCGGCGCTAAATACCAGTTCAAGACTTATCTACCGCGACGCGATTGAAACCATAAAAGGCGGAAATTGGAAAGAGGGAAAGAAAAAACTACTCCTCGCGCGGGATCTCTCAAGTGATTACTCGGCCCCTTCGTATACATTGGCCCGTATCGAATTGATGCATGCCCACCCCGATTTTATCATCTATTTCCTCGAAGGGCTTAACAAAGATACAATGTCTTTCTACAAAAGGAATCTGCTCCTTATAAATATTGAAATCACTCTTATCATCGCTCTTGGTATAACCCTGTTTGTTTATCTTGTTCTTCTGCTGATCAAATACAGCTCAAAATTCAACCATAAACCAATGGAAATTTATTCCAAAAAAATCGCTTTTCCACCCCCCAAATATCTCGGTTTGATGATTATAACAGGGCTGCTCTTCATGCGCTTGGGTCTTGCTATATACGCTCTTCTGCTTATTATTATTGTCTGGAGTTACATTTCAAGGAAAGAAAAGACGGTATTACTCATCCTCGTCATTCTCCTCTCATTTTCTTCCTTCTTTATCGGAAAAAGAAATAATCTTGTTCCCGGCATCGATGAATACAGTATAACGAGACGACTCTCTCTCATTAACGAAAAGGGAGCCGACAAAAAAACAATCCAATTAATAAAAGAAATTGATTCTCCGGAATTTAGGGCCGAAAGGAATTTTGCTCTAGGAACATTAATGTACAAAAGGGATGAGCTGGAAACGGCGAAAGAATACCTTAGACGCTCCGTTTCAGAAAAGAATGATTTAGAGTCGGCATATATTAACCTGGGTAATATTTATTTCAAAGAAGGGTATTTCGATAAAGCCCTCGCCGGGTATCGGAACGCCTCCTCTATAGATTCAACCAATGCAGTAGCACAGTACAATATTGGCCAAACCTGCATTAAGAAAATGCGTTTCAGGCTCTCAAGTTCGGCTCTTACAAAAGCCGGCGAATTTGGCATTGAACGATACAAAAAGGAGAACCCGGCTATTACCTTTGGAAACAATGAGATTCTGGACAGCGGTTTTAGAAAATCAGATCTGCGGAGAATAGCGGCGCGTGAAGCCAAAAACAGAAAGTTAGTTCTTATAGACGAAATTATCGGAGACTGGATTTTTCTGCCATTCAGCTACATGTGGTTTCTGCTTCCGATAAGTATATTAATTGGCGGCATCATAAAACGACTCCTTCCGAAAGAATGGAATGTATTCAACTGTGATAATTGTGACAATCCGGTCTGTCCGAATTGTGTTGATAGTGAACATGGGATAAATCTATGCAAAGATTGCAGCGAGATAATAAAAGGGCTTTCCAGCGTAAAGGTCACCGAAGCGCTCCTAAGGCGCAGGCGACAAAAAATAACCAAAAAAACCACCTCGTCCGAGTGGAAAAAGATGTTATTCTTTCCCGGTGGAACACATATTTACACCAAAAAAACATTTTCCGGGGTATTAATAATATTTATCAGCTCAATTGCCATTCTTTCTCTGGTGTGGAACGGTTTTTATTTTAAGGACCCACGCTATGAATTTACCTCTTTTTCACTTTGGAAAATGATATTGTATCTCACGATACTCGTTATTGAGGTTGTCATCTCAACACGGGTTAGTAATCCGAGAAAAAACAAAAGTTATAATATTCTACCGCAGGAAACGCACATAGAACAAAGTGGAGAAAAAAGCTGGTATAAAACCGAAAATCACAAGTCCCCCGGAGTTAAAAACATAGAAGCCGGTAAAGACGAAAACTTCTCCGGAGTTTTTATGGACACTCTGTAGAAAGGACTGGATGTGGCATTTGAAGGAGATGTAAAAGATTTTGGATTAAGTGAAATATTTCAACTGATCTCTGTGCAGCAAAAATCCGGGATGCTCCTCGTTAACTGTGAAAAGAAAATTGCCATATTTTTTCATGATGGAATGATCGTCTCCACTCGGGACCGCCGAGACCGGACAAGAGACCCGCTTAAAGACTATCTTCTACGATATGGATTCTTAAACAGAAGTGAAATGAATAACCTACAGCAAATCCAGATAGAAACAAAACTTGACCTCACGGAAATAATGCTTTCTGAAAAATATTATTCAGAGGATGAGCTAAAAACAATATTTACAGATCAAATATACGAAACCATTCAAGAGATTCTAAGCTGGCCCAAAAGTCATTACAAATTTATCTCGGGAAACAAACTCCTTCAAGGCGTTAAAAATTTTTCCAGTATAAGGGTTGACGCTGTTCTGATGGAAAGCATGCGGAGAATCGATGAATTCCCCAGACTTAAAACTACATTTCCGTCTTTGGAAATGATGTTCAAAAATATAGCCAAACAGGACAACAAACTACCCGAGCTTACAAGAAATGAAGATTTTATCTATGAATTACTTGAAGAAGAAATGAAACTTTCCGAACTGATTTCAAAAGGGAAAATGGCCAGCTTCAATATCTACGAAGCCTTGAAAGGACTCCTTGAAAAAGAATTGCTTCAGATCGCCAGGGAATCTATACCTGAAATAGAGACGCCTTTACACAAAGAAAAAAATGAAATTTATTCTGGAAAACGGGTTTTGCCTACTTTTGCAACCTTACTAACACTGCTGGCCTGCTTATTTATCGGAGAATTCGCTATCCCCTCCGTACTTGCCCCAGGCTGGCCCTTGCACAGCGTCCAAGCCAACCCCAACAGATACATCGCCTCTACAACTAAAACCTACCTTGCCGGCAACCTAGAAGAAATCAAAACGCGTCAGTTGGAGAAAAAGGTACGGTCAGCTCTCTCCGAATACATGGCGGAGAGAAAATCCTATCCATTAACACTTGAAATTCTTTCCATAAGAGGATTTATTCCCGAAGAAACCTGCACGAGAGCAAATCAGGCGGGGTTCAAATACAAGCTTGATAAAAACTCACAATCGTACCTGCTTAACAGAGAATAACATCTTTGTTATCCCAATTATCTTCTCGTGCGAGACCCTCAAAACATCACCTCTTTATCAGGGGAGTTAATACAGAGACCCAGTTGATTAATCTTCCCTTTAAATCCTCAATCCAAAATAAATTTCCGGGCATCAACTTATTTTTCAAACTGAAAATATTGTCTATTATGTACACACCTTCACGACGGAGAGCAAATGGGTTAATTTCTGAATTTAAAGTTGACGGACACATTGAAAACGCCACCCGGTACCCTGCTTTACGGGCTTCATCGCGAACCTCCGGTTTAGTTCTGCCAAATGGATAAGAAAGACTTTTAACCTCTTTGTGAAGCTCATTACTTATTATTTGTTTTGAAAAGGTTAATTCAGCTCTGATCTCTTCCGGGTTCAATCTTGTTAAATCCTTGTGAAACATTGAATGTGATCCAAAACTGAATCCCATCTTAGAAAGTTGTTTTATCTCATCCCAGCTTAGATGCCTGAACCTGCGCCACGGAAGATTTAGTTCCCAATCGTTGTACTTCCCAATATATGATGTAACAAGAAAAATCAGAGCGCTGATACTCCGCTCCTCGAGAGCAGGCGCGGCATTAAACAAAAGCTCCTGGTAACCATCATCAAAAGTAAGTAATATTTCTTTCCCGTTTCCAGAACGCCTACCCTCAATTAC
>JAGHBT010000138.1 GCA_021160845.1 bacterium
GGTGCTATGAGAAATTTATAATACCAACAAGTCTTGTCCGTCATTAAGAAGTCTTCCCTGTCGCCCAGCAGATAAAAATCTATCATAAGGGCAAAACCATATCAAGAAAAAAAATGATTAGAAGGAATAAAAAATAAAAACCTACTGTAAACAAAGGAGATAAAATCAAAAAAAATTTAATGAAATTGTTAAGAATTTGACGATCGCCCCGATGAAGTAGGAACACGGAAAAAATAAAGCCGGGAAATTTAACAATTAGTGGCGCTGGAATATGAAGCAAGAAGTTTCATGGCACAAAGTTGTTGTATTTGGGACATCCCTTCTGGGCTGTGCCCGTACCGGGAACGCGCGGGCTTCCAGAAAGAAGGGATATTGGACAGTGATCCGGTTGCCAAGTTTTAAGATCTGGGCAACCGCATCACCGGTACAGAGTGATTAGCCAAAAGAAACAAAAGCCAGCTTAAGTGTTTTTTGCCTTTTGCCAGGCGCCATGCCAAAGCCCTTGCAGCTATAAAACCCTTGACATAAAATAAAGAGTTTGCTATCGTAACATGTTTATTAAAGGTCAAATATCGATGAAAGAGGAATATTATGAAAAGAACATATCAACCGCATAATAAGAAAAGAAAGAAAAAGCATGGCTTTAGAGAGAGAATGAGCACAAAAAATGGCCGGAAGATTATTAGTAGAAGAAGGAAAAAAGGTAGGAAGCGCCTGACTGTTTAGAAAAGAGCGCGAGAGATTCATGAAGGTTTCGGGGCTTAAAAAAAACCGACAGTTCAGGCTTGTTTATAGTGAAGGAAAGAGAGAGGTAGGAGACAAGGTAACAATATGTTTTCTTAAACGGGAAGTGGAAGGATTGCTCCCGGGGTTTGTAGCTAGCAAAAAAAAAGTTGGGAATGCTGTTCGGCGGAATAGGGCAAAGAGGCTCATGAGAGAGGGATTTAAAGATTTCAGGGAGCGCTTTACAGAGAAGGGGCTATGGATTGTTTTTATAGCTTCGCAGGATATGAGAAAAACGTCATTTCATGAATTAAAGAAAGATATGGAAAGCTCTTTGTTGAGAGCAGGGCTAATATCGTAAGTTGATGATATTGAATATATTAAAGAAAATAGCACTTTTTTGCATAAGAGTATATAGAACTGCGATTTCACCCTATCATGCTCCTACCTGTAGGTTTGTTCCCACATGTTCGAAATACGCCGAAGAAGCCATAGAAAAATATGGTGTTTTTAAGGGTGGCTACAAAGCAACAAGACGCTTACTGCGATGCCATCCATTTTCTTCGGATGGCGGCTATGATCCTGTTCACTGAAAAAAGGCAAAACTTATTTAGAGGAAGGGAAAAAGAGAATGGATAAACGTTCTCTGCTTGCGATTACTGTTACATTTCTGGTTCTTATTTTATGGCAAACACTTTATCTTGGACCGAAGCAGGAGAAGAAAGCTGCGGAAAAGAGCCTAAAAGAGGAGTATGCGGCGCGAGATTCTTTCGCTGGGCGGGAGGCAGAACCGTCGGGGAGAGAAGAAGTTAAAAAACAGAGCGAAGATGCAGGGGCATGGAATGCCGAGAGAAAAGAAGCGGAAAGATCCGGGGAAACATTAGGATTAGTCCCCGCGGAGGATACTGCCAGGGCTCTAACGATCAAGATTTCTACAGAAGTGATGGATGTGACCCTTCGAAGCAAAGGAGGGGAAATAGGGGAAGTGAAGCTGTTCAACTACAGGATGGACGACGGCGAACCGGTTGAGTTGATTCCCGCGGGAAACAAGGGGGGGCTGGCCGTAGAGCTGAAGAAAGGAGAAATAACAAAAAACTTTACAGATGCGAATTTCTCGGTACTGGTTGATGGTATAAGGCTTAATGAGGATCGCGGAATAAGACTGGACGAAGAAAAAGAAAAAGTAGAGGTAGTATTTCTGAAGAAAGCCGGAGAAGGAGACTATCTGGAAAAAAGATTTGTGTTTTTCAGAAGAGGTTATGAATTTAGGGCTTCCTTTAGGGTGAACCGCGAAGGGGCTTTTAGAGAGGCCGATAGATATGCAATCGCGTGGAATTGCGGGCTTGCGGTAACAGAAGAGAATGAAACAGGGGACAAGCAAGGGTTTGCCTCTCTGGGAAAAGTTGGAGGGGAATTCTACAAGGAATCTCTTAGGAAGTTTGGTGATGGAAAAACCAAGGAACAACCCGGGCAGGTTATATGGGCTGGAGCAAGGACAAAATATTTTATTAGTGCACTTGTAGAAGATAACCCAAGCTCCGCCACCCTTGAGTTGCGCGGAAACGAAAAAGAAAGCATGGTAGGATACGCAATTGTATATCCTATCAGAGGGAATCCGAGCGCTGTTGAACATTCCTACCGTGGGTATATCGGCCCCCTGGATATGGAGGGACTTGAAAAACTCGATGCAGGGTTGGAGCAATCTATTGATTTTGGCTGGCTGAGATTCCTTAGCGTTTTAGCGCTGAGAGTTATGCTGTTTTTTAAGAAGTTCATTCCGAATTACGGATGGATAATTATATTAATGTCTGTTATGACAAAAGTTTTGTTCTACAGGTTGACGCACAAAAGTTTTAAGTCCATGAAGGACATGCAGAAATTACAGCCAAAGATCAAGGAGTTGCAGGACAAATACAAGAATGACAAGGAAAAACTCAACAAGCAAACAATGAAACTCTATAAAGAATCGGGAGTAAATCCGTTGGGGGGATGCCTGCCGATGCTTTTGCAGATGCCCGTATTTATAGCGCTGTTTGGCGCGTTGAGGAACACGATAGAATTGAGAAACGCCCCCTTTATATTATGGATTAATGATCTTTCGTCTCCGGATATATTATTCAATTTTGGGTTTACGATTCCCTTTTTGGGGGACTCATTCCACCTGCTTCCGATTTTGATGGGTGGGGCAATGGTGCTGCAATCGAAACTTGGAGGTTCTCCGACGGGAGGATCCGCGCCACCCGGGCAAACGAAAATGATGACAACAATGATGCCGATTGTTTTCACATTTATGTTTTACAGGATGCCGTCGGGACTGGTGCTTTACTGGATAGTTAACAATTTATTGACCATCGTACAGCAATATTATGTTCATAGACAATCCGAGAGGGAGGAAGCTCTGGCAAGCAAGGGTGGAGAGGCAAGTTAATGGTCGGGACGATAGCCGGGCAAATATAGTTAATAGCGCTTAAAAAAATCATCATGCTTTTCGGGATAAGAGAGGTAAATATGACAGAAGAACAAAAGAATATCGACAATCCGTCATTTGTTGAAGCAACTGGCAAAAGTGTAGAAAAGGCATTAAAAAAGGCCCTGAAGATAATGGGAACAAGCATAAATAATGTCGAAGTGGAGATAGAAAACACAGGTCAGAAGGGTATATTTGGCGTTTTTGGCGCCAAAAACGCGAAGGTCCGTATTCGGAGAAAAGAAGACAATAGCGAGGTAGAGGAAATTGCGGAGGAAATTGCCAGGATAATATTGCATAGCCTTGGGGTTAATTACAGGTTATTTACCGAAACAATGGATGATTCAACCTATATAAATATAGAAACGGTGGGGGTTGATGGCTTGCTAATAGGAAGGAAGGGTGATACTCTCAATTCCCTGCAGCACCTCGTCGGGAGGATTGTTTCAAAGAGGCTGGGTGGATACAGGAGGATAACCCTTGATGTTGGCGGATACCTGAAGAATCGGTATAATATAATAAGAAAAAAAGCACGTAAGGCGGCAGAGCGCGCGAAAAAGACCGGAAAGGATGTAGGACTTGAACCCATGAAGTCATCCGAGAGACGCATTGCCCACCTAGAACTGGCTAACGAAGAGAATATATCTACCTATACGGTTGGAAGCGGAGAGCTGAGAAAGGTCTTCATTACAAGATTTCGGGGAGGAACAAAGGGAAGAAAGCCGGATAAAAGAAGTTAGATTATGGGCGAGAATACAATTGTTGCTCTAGGCACGCCGCCGGGAGAATCCGCGATTGCGGTTGTAAGAATTAGCGGTGATGATGCTGTCGGAATAGCCGATGGAATGATGGCCGGAGCAAAATCCTGGGAATCACACCAATTTTACAAGAGGATAATAAGAGATCATAACGGAGAAGTTGTAGATGATGTCCTTGCCGTAGTGATGAGGGAGCCGAATTCATATACGGGGGAGGATATTGTGGAGATCTCCTGTCACGGGAGTATGAATATAGTATCTGCGATCATTGAAGAGTCAATGTGGCTCGGAGCGGAACTGGCGCCGCCGGGGGAATTTACAAAGAGGGCTTTTTTGAACGGCAAGATCGATTTGGCGCAGGCCGAGGCTGTAGCGGATCTTATTTCATCTGAAACAAAACTCCAGAGAAGCGTAGCCCTTGAACACCTTCGGGGCGGTCTATCGAAGAAGGTCCGGAAGATAGAAGAAAAATTACTACAACAACTCTCTTTGGTTGAGGTGTCAATTGATTTTAGCACAGAAGATATCGAAATGTTTTCTATAAGCGAATTGGTAGAAACATCGGTCTGGATCAGGAAGAAACTAGAGGGATTAATTGCTTCGAAGAAGGCAGGAGCAAAACTGAGAAATGGGATCCGCATAACATTAACTGGCCCGCGAAATGCCGGCAAAAGCAGTATTTATAACACCTTGCTGGGAGAAGAAAGAGCAATAGTATCGCATATTCCGGGGACAACGCGGGACATACTGCGCGAAAGGATTCATATAGGCGGGTTTACATATTACCTCGAGGATACAGCCGGGATAGCTGAGGCGGAAAGCGAAATAGAAGCAATAGGCATTTCGGCGGGGATTGAAGCTGCCGAGGCTGCTGATATGGTTGTGTTTGTTATTGACGGAAGCGTGGAGCCCGAGGAAAAAGTGTATAAACTTGCTGGAAAATTAAAAGGAAAAAGGCATCTTATTGCTATTAACAAAATGGATCTTGGGCTGAAGATTGACAAAAAAGAGGTCGAGGAAAGATTAGGAGCCGATAGTGTTATTGAAATTTCCGCGTTGACTTCTGATGGGTTTGATGAATTAAAAAAATGGATTTATACTAATACTGTAACTGCTGAGATGGGAAAAATCTCGCGAGAAAGAATAGCAGTAAATTCGAGACAGGCCATGGCGTTACATCGCGCTTTAGAGGCGCTTAACAAGATGGAAAAAGACATCTCTGTTGGGCAGCCGGCAGAAATATTATCGATAGAGTTAAGAGAAGCGGCCGCGGCATGCGGAGAAATTACAGGCCGTTCAGTCGAAGAAGACCTCCTGGGCCATATCTTTAGCAGGTTTTGTATCGGGAAATAATTCCAAGGCATGGAATAACTTAAAAGAGCAAGGGAAGACAAGCAGGGTTGGGCAGAGAAGTGACGATATATAAGAAGGAAACGAGACAAGATGGATAATACTAATTATGCAATAAAAGAATATGATATAGTGGTTGTAGGTGGGGGGCACGCCGGGTGTGAGGCGGCGCTCGTTGCCTCAAGGATGGGGTTTTCTACTCTTGTTGCTACTCTGACAATCAATGACATAGCGGGAATGCCGTGCAATCCGGCTATAGGGGGATTGGCAAAAGGGCAGCTCGTACGGGAAATCGACGCCCTAGGCGGCGAAATGGGTAAGGCTATAGATGAAACAGGGATACAGTTTAAAATGTTAAATGGATCAAAGGGCCCGGCAGTGTGGTCGCCGAGAGCTCAAGCCGATAAAAAAGCCTATCATGAAAGAATGCTGAAAGCGCTGAAGGAACAGGAAGGGCTTGATATAATTGAGGCGGAGGTAACGGGTATAATTGTTGAGGATGGATGGATAAAAGGTGTTGAAACAAACGGGGAAGAAAAAATAAAAGGTAAAAGGGTCATCCTGGCGCTGGGAACTTTTCCAAACGGGTTGATGCATATAGGAGAGAAGAAAATACCAGGCGGAAGGAGGGGAGAGCCAACCGCGCGTGGCTTGTCGGATCAACTCAACCGTATGGGGTTTGAAAGACGCAGGCTTAAAACGGGAACGCCACCGAGGTTAAAAAGGGATACCATAGATTTTTCCAAGTGCGAACCACAGTTTGGAGATACTAATCCGTCACCCTTTTCTTTTCAAACGACAAAAATCGATAGAGAACAGATATTGTGTTATGTGACATACACAAACAAAGAAATACACGAACTGATTACAAACAACATTGATCGTGCGCCGCTTTATTCAGGACAGATAAGCGGCATAGGTCCGAGGTACTGTCCTTCAATAGAGGATAAAGTAGTTAGGTTCAGCGGCAAAGACAGGCACCAAATTTTCCTGGAGCCCGAGGGCCTTGAATCTGATGAAATATATGTTAATGGATTAGCTACAAGCCTGCCCGTTGATATTCAGGAGGAAATGGTAGCGCTTATACCGGGATTGGAAGATGCAACTATATTAAAGTACGGGTATGCAATAGAATATGACTTTTTCCCTCCCTATCAAATCAATTCAAGCCTAGAATCCAAGAGGGTAAAAGGACTTTATTTCGCCGGTCAGGTTAATGGAACATCCGGATATGAAGAAGCGGCGGCTCAAGGGATTATGGCGGGGATAAACGCATCTCTCGGGCTTCGCGGGGATCCCTCTTTTGTATTGAAAAGAAACCAGGCATATATAGGTGTATTGATAGACGATCTCGTAACTAAGGAAATAGACGAACCATATCGTATGTTTACATCCAGAGCGGAGTATAGGCTTTTGCTAAGGCAGGACAACGCTGACGAAAGACTCCTGAAGTATTCCGTGAGATACGGCCTTTCGAAGAAAGAACAATGGGAAAAGGCGATAAAGAGAAGAAAGCGTGTAATAAAGGCATGCCTGAGGTTATCTGAAGAAAAGTTGTCGAAGGATCTCTGTAATAAAGTCCTGAAAGAAATTGCTGGAAGACAGGTAGAGGAGGGTAAAAAAGCCTGGGAACTTCTTGCTAGGCCGGAGATTGAATTAGGCATTCTGGAAAAGTACTTACCGAATGGCCACTTGAAACTGAATGAAAGAGAAAAGCGGTCTCTGGAGATTCGCGCTAAATATAATGGCTATATTAAAAGGCAGAGGAAAACAGCTGAAAGATTCGTCAAGATGGATATGATAAAAATACCCCAGGACTTTTCCTATATGAATATTGGTTCTCTAAGCATCGAGGCTAGGGAAAAAATGGAGAAATTCAAACCGGAAACATTAGGTCAGGCTTCAAGGATGGCTGGAGTAAGAGCGGCAGATCTTTCAATATTAATGGTTTTACTGGAAAAGGGCAAAAAGACAGCTGTTAACCGGTAGCTGTTTTTAAGAAGAACGGCAGAGATCATTGAGAAACCAATTTAAAAAAAGGGTTCTAGACAAACTACAGAAGATAGGTTTATGGGATGTCAGCGGCGGGAAAGCCGAAAGGATATCCTGTTTTATTGAAGATGTTTGGGAGTGGAGTAACAGAATACACCTCTTGGGTAGAAAAGATATACGGAGGAACATTGAAAGGCAAATCATGGATTCCGCCTATATGTTGCAATTGATGGAGGGGAGCATACGGCAGGGGGATTACGGCAATGACCATAAAGGCGTGCCAGTGGGTAGGGGCGGTATTTTTAAGGGGAAGAGGATTTCGGATATAGGTTCCGGCGCCGGATTCCCGGGGTTGGTCTGGAAGATACTTCGTCCCAGTTTAGAAATAACTCTTTTCGAAAGAAAGCAGAAAACAGCTGTCTTTTTAAAAAGAGAGGCCAATATTCTGGATTTAAAGAAAATCGTGGTATTAGACCTCGATATAGAAGAATACACAGGGGATTTGTTTGATATTGTTACTTCCAAGGCGGCGGGGAGGCTTCCCGAGATGCTGCCATTAGCCTCGGGGCTTCTTTCAGGGGGGGGTTTTTATATTACCGTAAAGGGTGATGGGTGGAGGGAGAAAGAAGGGGTAGGTCCATTTTCCGGGATGGAATTTAAGAAAGAAGATGAGATGCCGGAAAAGAGAGGGATAGTAGTAATCTTCGAGAAGACATCCCGCAGTAAAATGGGGTTGAAATAGTCGTTTTCCTTTCAGGAGTGACCGGGAGGGCGTCCTTAGAGGGTAATGGGAGAAATGAGTTTTGGACGACCGGATTGAGGGTCTTTGCCGGGGTGTTTCACGTGAAACACCCCGGCCTCTGTATACCGGTTTCCGTAAGTTAAGGTTGCGTGGGCCCATCCTTAGGGAGTGGGGGATGCTACGGGAGAGGCTAACAAAGGGCGTGTTTTTTAGTTAAGCGTCGGAGGAATAAATCAGGGTATCTGGGGAAGGAAATGCTCGGGCGAGAATGCTCGCGGGATTGCAAATTTATAAATACGCATGTTTCACGTGAAACACCCTCCGCCGGGTGTGTCCTTGGCTGCAACTGCTGTATTTCCGTAAGGAGAAAGAAAAAATAGGGTGTAAGCCATGGCCTTAGGCCGGGTTAAGGCCGAACTTAACACCAACAGTGAAATGAAGGTTGATATTATTTTTGATATGGTATATTTTGATTTTACCAAATGTTTATGCAAATCGCCGGTATATATTGTTTGGCATGGGGGCGCGGAAAGAGGGTGTGGGGGAGAGAACAGTCCGGCGCCGGTCTATCAGTTGAACCCGGGTGGTTGTTAGTCATATTCCCATGTGGCGCCAAAAGGGTCTTATTGTGATAAAGGGAGGAAGGGAAAGTGGGAAAAATAATAGCGATAGCGAATCAAAAAGGCGGTGTTGGCAAAACGACAACCGCGGTTAATCTGAGCGCAAGCCTTGGAGCCGCTGAGAAAAGAGTTCTTCTTGTAGACGCTGACCCTCAAGCTAACGCGAGCAGCGGGCTTGGCGTCAGGGTAAAGAGGGACGAAGATACGATATATGAAGTCTTGATGGAGGCGGCAAAAGCCTCCGAAATAATAAGAAAGACAGAACTTTTAGATATTATACCCTCACACCCCAAGCTTGCCGGAGCAGAAATTGAGCTGGTTCCCCTTATGGCAAGGGAGAAAAAAATGAAATCAGCCCTTTCGGGGCTTTCAAAAGAGTATGATTTTATTATAGTCGATTGTCCTCCAAGCCTCGGGCTGTTAACCTTAAATACGCTTGCGGCCTCTGATTCTGTGCTGATACCAATCCAATGTGAATATTATGCGCTTGAGGGGCTAAGCCAGCTTTTAGGAACAATCCGAATGGTTCAGAAGCATCTAAACCCCGATTTAAAGATAGAGGGGGTTCTCTTGACGATGTTTGACAGGCGTCTCAGATTATCAAGCCAGGTGGCGGAAGAAGCCATAACTTATTTCGGGGATGTTGTTTACAAAAGTGTTATTCCGCGAAACGTAAGGTTGAGCGAGTGCCCAAGTTTCGGAAAGCCTGTTCTAATGTATGATGTACAAAGTGTGGGAGCGAGGAGCTATCTAAAGCTGGCTCAGGAAATAATTGAAAAACAGCGGGGCAATGGATATGACGGAGAAGATATCCGTAAGGCGGAGCGCCTAACATCAAAGAGGGGGCATTAGATTATGAGAAAAAGCGTTCTCGGAAGAGGCTTGGATGCACTCATTTCACAGGATGTGAGAGAAGGCGCCGCGGAGACAGAGTGGGTAAAGGAACTGAAAATATCATCTATAGATCCTAATCCAAATCAGCCAAGAGAGAATTTTAGAGAAGATGAATTGGAAAAATTGGCTGACTCGATCAGGCAAAACGGAATTTTGCAACCTATAGTTGTCAGAAGGAAGAATGAAAGGTATCAACTCGTAGTTGGAGAACGAAGATTGAGGGCGTCCCGGTTGGCTGAGAGAGAAACAATTCCGTCTCTGGTCAGAGATGTTAATGATGAGGATTCTTTAAAATTTGCTTTACTTGAGAATCTCCAAAGGGAAGACCTTAACCCGCTTGAGGAAGCGGGGGGGTACGAAGCTCTAAAGGGGGGGC
Organism: bacterium; assembly: GCA_021160845.1. Taxonomy (GTDB): domain Bacteria; phylum Krumholzibacteriota; class Krumholzibacteriia; order Krumholzibacteriales; family WJIX01; genus JAGHBT01. Next base: position 9,923 of record JAGHBT010000138.1, read on the forward strand.
TTGGGTTTTCGGCCAAAGAAATTGGCAAGATGCTTGGAAAGAGCAGAAGCGCAGTGACAAATACGATGAGATTGTTAAAGCTGCCCGGCAGGGTGAAGGAAATGATAGTTGCCGGTGATTTGACCGAAGGCCATGCCAGGGCGTTATTATCTGTAAAGGGAGAGGCCGCGCAGATAGAGTGGGCCGAAAGGGTAGTAAAGGAGAATCTTACCGTCCGTGATGTGGAGCAAACCAAAAAGAAACCGCAAAAGAGAATAAGGGGAAAGAGGAAGGCTGATTACGGCATATTGGCCCTTGAGGAGAAGCTCGAGCTTTATCTCGGAACGCGAATCAGAATTACACCCCGGAAGAAGGGTGGAGTGTTGGCGATAGAATATTTTTCCGATGAGCAGCTTGAAGGAGTGTTGGAAAAAATTGGCATAGATCTTTCCGATTAGGAGAAATGTCGCAACTTGTATAAAGAAACTGCCGAAGGGCATATAACATCCAGAAGCAACAACAGGCAGGGTTAGAAATAGAGGAATATCAGGGATGAAGGACAAATTTTCAGTAATTGTTGTTCCGCATGATGAAAGGAAGACGCGGACATATAGAATTAAATATAAGACTTTATATACAC
>JAGHBT010000128.1 GCA_021160845.1 bacterium
CTCACTGAGATTGAGAACAGGTTTTATCACACTGTCAGCACAGTTTTAATCGAGGGGTGGATAAGGGCTCTTGACAGAAAGAATCTTGAAAAGAGTCTTTCTTCCAATTTTGATGATATTGAATTTGCTTTCAGAGAACCTCTTGATGATGAAGAACCGCCGATTCACCTTGATAATAATGCCGTGGTCAGGCCAAGTGAATTTGTAACAACACTGTATGGCAGGCCTATTTATTCCGAAGTAGATCCGACCCCGCTACTAGCACCGTTCTTTATACTCTTTTTTGCCATGTGCCTGAGCGATGCCGGTTACGGAATTACTCTTGCCGCGTTTGCCGGGGTTATTATATTAAAATTCAAACCGTCGGGTGGATTCGCGCTTCTTATGAAATTGCTTTTTGCCGGGGGAATTGTTACCGCCGTAGTTGGTGTATTGAGTGGCGGCATCTTCGGGATAGGGGAAGAATCATTTCCTCCATTTATGAGGCAATTTATTTTAGTCAATCCACTTAAAGAACCTATGAAGATGCTTAATATCTCTTTTGTGATGGGACTTGTACATATGCTTTTCGGAATGGGCATAAAGATGAGGGCAAAAATAAAAGAGGGGATGATAGCGGATGCTATGTTTGACAATTTCTGCTGGATTATTTTCTTGATTGCGCTTGCGCCACTCGGCTATTCGATTATTCTGGGTGGATATATGCCTGATGTTGTTATGTGGTGGAGCAAAAAGATTGCGCTGATTTTTGTGTTTATAATTTTTGTAACCGGCGGTAGGAAAAAGAAATCGTTTATCAAGAAGATATTGGGGGGATTGGTTGGATTCTACGATGTAGTGGGATATTTTGGTGATGTTTTGTCCTACGCGCGGCTTTTGGCGTTAGGCTTGGCGACAAGCGCTATAGCTATAGCTGTAAATGATATAGCGAGAATGGTTATAGGTATGCCATTTTATGTTGGTTACCTTGCAGCGGCATTAATTCTGTTAGGGGGGCATACCTTTAATCTTGCCGTTAATACCCTGGGTGGATTTGTTCATTCAGCAAGACTTCAGTACCTTGAGTTTTTCTCGAAATTCTTTACCGGTGGGGGAAAAGGGTTTCAGCCCTTCAGGAATGAAAGGCAGCATTCGATAATTAAAAAACAGGATACGGATTAATCTGACTGAGGAAGGAGAAAGTATGTTTGGATTTATGCTTGTAATTTTGGGCGCCGCTTTGGCGGCGGGACTTGCCGGTGCCGGGTCAGCTATTGGCACAGGTGTGGCAGGACAGGCTGCCAGCGGAGTAACAAGCGAGGACCCCGATAAGTTTGGAAGCCTTCTTGTCCTGCAAGCGCTGCCGGGAACCCAGGGCATTTATGGATTGGTTGCGTTGTTTATGATAATTAATAAACTTCCGGGGATGGATGCACTTAGTGGAATTTCGGTAGGGTCAGGGTTGGCTATGCTCGGAGCTGCTTTGCCTGTAGCTATTACGGGGCTTATTTCCGGGCTTTATCAGGGTAAAGTTTGCGCTTCCGCGTGCAGCTTGGTAGCTAAAAGGCCGGGTGAAGTTGGTAAGGGGATGGTTTTTGCTGTTATAGTTGAAACTTACGCCGTACTCGGACTTCTCGGAACTATTTTGCTCCTTCAGAAGATTTCTTTAGGGTAATTGGATGTGATTAAAATAAAGGAATGGAAGACTGATCATGTCAATTGAAAACATACTTAGTACAATAGATGAAGAGGCCAGATCGGATGTCGGCGGTATTATTAGCAAAGCGGAAGCAGAAGCGGAAAAAATCGGAAAAGAGTACGCGAATAGGACTAAAAAATTGAGTGCGAAACTTAAAAAGGAATCTGAAAAAAAGGCTAAAGAGCAACATCGCCGCATGATTGTTAACGAACAACTTGAATTGCGCAAATCCCTGCTCTCAAAAAAACATGAAATTCTGGATATTTTCTACGAGAAAGCCCGAAAGAAGATTGAGGAAATCCCCCGGGAGGATTACATAAAGTTTATAGGGCGATTAATTCTAGACAGGGCAATATCAGGAAGCGAGGAAATTATTGTTTCTAAGGAACAGAGGGAGGTTTTTGATAGTGATTTTTTGAAATCACTTAATAAATCGTTTCCAGGAGGAGGCAATTTTACTCTTTCCGATTCGGATACTGATTTTACCTGGGGTGTTGTGCTTAAAGAAAAGAAAAGGGTTATTGATCTGTCGTTTGATGTTCTTTTTAAGCAGGTTACGGAGCGGGTTGAATCACAGGTAGCCGCTTTACTGTTTCCTGAAGATAAATAGAGAGAAGTTAACAGGTGTCTGTTGATTATACATATATTGTTGCCAGGCTTAATGCCGTTGAAGCCTCTATGCCCGAAGATAGTTGGTTCGATCGTTTGTCCAGGGTGGAAGCGGGATCTATTCAGAGTTCGTTAAAGGAATATTTTAGAGGTTTTGAGCATGCCGAATCGATCCGTCAATTTGAAAAGGTTCTTGAAACTGAAAAGTTGGAAGGGCTCGATCTTGTCTCAAAATTGATCTCCAGCAGGGATGTTTCGATTTTCCTCCGGGGAGGTTATGATTTTGATAATATGCTATATCTTTGGAAGGCAAATTTGCTTGGTGGCGAAAATGAGAGTAGAGAGTGGGAACGGCTTGTCCCCTTTGGTCTTATTCCCCCTGAGAAAATAAGGGAAGCAATAGTTTCGGAAACAGGAACATATCTTCCCTTCTATATAAAGGAAATTTTCGAAAGGCTTTCCGGTATTACAGATGAAACTCAAATGTTGATGGCTCAATCTTTGTGTGAGTCGGCTAAGTGGCAGTGTATGCTGGATATGGCGCCATCTTCTTACGCGCGTTTTGTTACAAGGTGTAGAATTGACCTTGAGAATATCAAAAGTCTTATACGGTCAAAAAGAACGGATTTAAGGAAATCCGGTCAGGACCATCTTTGGATTGATGGAGGGGAAATAGAGAGATTAACTTTAGAGAGGCTATTTCAAGAACCGGAGGATGAACTGTATTTGTATCTGAACACATCCCGTTACAAATGGTTGACCGATCATGGGCTGGACAGTGAAACAGACCTCTGGAAAATAGACCCGTTAATGCTGAGGCAGTTATTTAACATAATGCTTGATAGTCGATATCGCTATTTTGATATTGGTCCGGTGATTTGTCATCTTGAAATCAGAGAGAGAAATATTATGCTCTTACGTTTGATTATAACCGGCAAAATAAATCATCTGCCGGATAATGATATATTGGAAATGGTAGAGAGTATTCTGTCGTCGTAATGGAAGGGAGCATTTTAGTTGGCTGAAAGGATTGCTGTAGTAGGGGGTCTGGATTCTGTTTCGTATTTCAGAATACTTGGATGCAGGGTATTTGAAACGACGGATGGTAAATTATCCGACGAGCACATGTCGCGGTTAAAGAAGGATAGATTTGAAATCATCTTTGTAACCGAAGAGGTATTCTTAAAATACAGAGATTTTTTCAGAAGCGGGGTTGATGGAGATAACCCGGTAGTTACAATAATTCCGGATATTCGTGGGGCCGTTTGGAAAGAGGGGAGCCCTTCGTCGAGCGGGCTCTCTCTTGAGGAAATGAGAAAGGCTGTAATAAGGGCTATCGGGCAGGATATATCTGGTCAGGAAGAATAAAACTAGTAAGAGAAGGAGATGTTTCGAATGGGTGCTGGAAAAATAGTTAAAGTAGCAGGGCCACTTATTGTAGCTGAAGGTATCGGGGACGCCAGGATGTTTGAAGTAGCAAAAGTCAGCGAAAATGAACTTATAGGTGAGATTATAGAACTTCATGGCGATCAGGCTTACATTCAGGTATATGAAGATACTTCTGGGCTTGGGCCCGGAGAAAAAGTGGTTACTACGGGTCACTCTCTGAGTATTGATCTTGGCCCGGGGCTTTTGCAATCCATATATGACGGAATTCAGCGTCCGTTGAACAGGATATACGAGAAGGTAGGGCATTATATCACAAAGGGTGTCAATGTCCCCGGGCTGGACAGGGAAAAGAAATGGGAATTTAAGCCGGAAGAAGGCTTGAAAGAGGGACAGGAAATCGAAGCCGGAGATTTTTTGGGGGAGGTTCAGGAAACAAGGCTTATGGTACACAAGATAATGGTTCCTCCGGATATCAAGAAGGGAAAATTGAAGAGGGTCCCTGAAAGGGGGTCTTATACGATTGAAGAGGTTATTGCCGAGATAGAGACAGAAGATGGAGTTAAAGAAGTATGTATGGTTCACAGCTGGCCAGTACGAACCCCTAGGCCCATAAAGAAAAAACTTGTTCCCGACAAGCCTCTTGTCACAGGACAGAGAGTGATAGATATCTTGTTCCCGATAGCTCAAGGGGGAACGGCAACTATCCCGGGTCCATTCGGTGCGGGGAAAACAGTGGTTCAACATCAGTTGGCAAAATGGTCTAACGCGGATATTATCGTTTATGTTGGATGTGGAGAACGAGGGAACGAGATGACGGATGTGCTCCAGGAGTTTCCGGAATTGATTGACCCGATGAGCGGCCAACCTCTTATGGAGCGTACAGTACTAATTGCCAATACTTCAAATATGCCGGTAGCCGCGAGAGAAGCCTCTGTGTATACAGGTATTACAATCGCGGAGTATTTCAGGGATATGGGATATTCCGTAGCGGTTCTGGCAGACTCAACCTCGAGATGGGCTGAGGCTATGAGAGAGATGTCTGGCCGGCTTGAAGAGATGCCCGGGGAGGAAGGTTATCCCGCTTATCTTCCGTCGAGGATAGCTGATTTCTATGAAAGGGCGGGGAAAACGGTTTGCCTGGGAAGCGATAATCGTAAGGGCTCGCTCAGTATTGTAGGAGCCGTGTCGCCACCGGGAGGGGATTTGTCTGATCCTGTTGTGCAGGCAACGCTGAAGGTTGTAAAGGTCTTCTGGGCTCTTGAAGATCAATTGGCGTTTGAAAGACATTTCCCTGCGATCGGGTGGCTAACGAGTTATTCTTTATATCACGATAATTTGATGGAATACTTCCGAGATGAGGTTGATGAAGATTGGAGTAAACTGCGAATCGCCGTAATGAGTCTTCTTCAGAAGGAATCTGAACTTAAAGAGCTTGTTCGTCTAGTCGGGCTTGATTCCCTATCGAATAATGATCGTATGGTTCTGGAAACATCCAAGTCGATAAGAGAGGATTTTCTTCATCAATCGGCTTTTGATCCGGATGATGCATATACAAAACTTGGCAAGCAGTACAAAATGTTAAAGATGATAATGAATCTGCATGTGTTGTGTAAAAAAGCGATTGAAAAGGGTGTTCCTATTGATAAGCTGGTGGATCTGCCCGTGCGTCAGAAGATCGCCAGGATGAGACATATAAAGGAAGATAAGCTTGAAGAATTTGATGTAATTGATCAGGAGATGAATTCTCAGATTGAGGAACATTCAGCGAGTTCAATGATTAGTGATGGCTAAAAAAAAGAGATGTCTTAAAAGTTGTGATAATACAATGAAAAGAGGTAAAGTGAATGGTTACGGAATATACTACAATAAATGAGATCGCCGGGCCTCTTATTCTCCTTGATAATGTAAAACAAGCTACTTATGAGGAACTTGTAGAGGTGGAATTGCCCAATGGGGAACAGCGTAGAGGGAAAGTGCTCGAAGTTGACCATGATAAAGTTCTTATACAGCTTTTTGAGGGCACACGCGGTGTTGATGTTGCGAAAACAAGAGTTAGATTTTTGGGAAAGGGGCTTGAACTTTCCGTTTCACCTGATATCCTTGGAAGAATATTCAATGGGTTGGGGATGCCTATAGATGAAGGCCCGAAGATTATTCCAGAGAAAAAACTTGATATAAATGGTATTCCAATTAACCCTTACGCGAGAATTTATCCTAAAGAATTTATTCAGACGGGGATATCAGCGATAGATGGGCTTAATACATTGGTGAGGGGGCAAAAACTTCCTATTTTTTCCGGTTTTGGATTGCCGCATTCCGCGCTTGCCGCTCAGATTGCTCGTCAGGCGACTGTCCTAGGGTCGGAGAGTTCCTTCGCTATAGTATTCGCGGCAATGGGAATTACATTTGAAGAAGCGAATTATTTTATCCGTGATTTTCAGGAAACAGGAGCTATGGAAAGAGTGGCTCTGTTTATTAATCTTGCCAATGATCCAACAGTGGAAAGAATCGCTACCCCCAGAGCGGCGCTTACGGCAGCGGAATACCTGGCATTTGAAAGAGGCATGCACGTTCTTGTAATAATGACCGATATGACCAATTACTGTGAAGCCTTGCGAGAGGTATCGGTTGCCAGGAAGGAGATTCCCGGGCGAAGGGGTTATCCCGGATATCTTTATACCGATCTTGCTACAATATATGAACGCGCCGGTCTTTTAAAAGGAGAAAAAAAGGGCGAAGTGCTAGAGGGGTCTATCACTCAAATACCTGTTCTTTCAATGCCGGATGATGATAAGACTCATCCTATTCCTGATCTGACGGGATATATTACGGAGGGACAGATAATACTCGACAGAAACTTGCACCATAAGGGTATATACCCTCCGATCAATGTCCTTCCAAGTCTTTCAAGATTGAGGGATAAAGGGATTGGAGAGGGTAGAACCAGGGAAGATCATCCGGAGATTGCCAACCAGCTCTTTTCGTCATATGCGAGAAGCAAAGAGGTTGAAGAGCTTGCTGTTGTTCTTGGAGAAGCCGCGTTAACGGATACGGATAAGGCTTTTATGGCTTTTGGAAAGTCATTTGAGGATAAATTTGTGAAACAGGCATTGGACGAAAACCGTTCAATTGAGGAAACGCTTGGTATAGGGTGGGAATTGCTGAAATCGATTCCAAGAACCGAGATCAAACGGATCAAAGATGAATATATTGATAAATATTTACCCGGAGAAGAAACAGAGAATAAGGAAGACATCGACAACAATTCTTCTAATTGATGAGTTATCCCGTAGGGGGGATAGATCTTGAAAAGAAAAGTGAATCCAAACAGAATGATGCTACTTCGTTTGAGGCGAAGGCTTGAATTAGCCATGAGGGGTCATAAACTTCTTAAGAACAAACAGGAAAAATTAATGCAGAATTTCTTTGCTTTGATCGATGAAACCACAAGATTAAGACGCGGGGTTGAAAAAGAATTCTTACGAATAGGGTTAGATTATGCCAGGGGGCGTTCCTTTTCATCCCCCCAGGCTTTGAGCGACGTGCTGGAGCTTAGTGATTGCAAGGGTGAGCTTGATATTCACACTCATTTTGAAATGGGTATCAAGATTCCAGATTTTGAAATTAATTTTACGCGAGAAGCTCCCGTGTACAAATATACATTATCTTCTCCGATTCTCGATTCCGCTTTCGAACGACTTTATAATTCTTTTCCATCCCTTCTTAGGCTTGCTTCCAGAGAAAACGCCTTGTTTAAAATGTCTGAAGAACTGGAAAAAACCAGACGCAGGGTTAATGCACTAGAGTATGTGTTAATACCCGATCTGGAATCTACTATCAAAGGCATTGAAAGAAAGCTAAGCGAAAACGAGAGAGCTACACAAACCCGCCTTATGAAAATAAAAGATATGGTACAGTAATATCTGCGATGGCTCCCTTTTTGCCTTTATTGATTTAGTGAAAAACACAGAGTGTTATATTGGCGAAGGCAATAGTACTTACCTGCTTATTTGAGGAATGATTGAAAAAAGATTTTTTCAGATATATTCCAAATTTATTGACACATAAGTATTCGCTAATTATATTCACAATGACGGGTTAGTAAGAGAGCTGGAGATCATACCTGACAAATTCTTCAAGTAGGTCGGAAATGAAAAATAAATATGAATCAGAATTAAAAATGCCAGAAGCTAATCAGCTAAGGAGTAACAATATGAATACCCGTTTTTATTCCGCTGGGTTAATTGCAATAGTTGTTGTTTCTCTGGTTTTGCTATTTTCCTGTTCAGTGGTCTTTGCCGCGACAGGGATTTTAGCTGGCAAAGTAGTTGACAAGGAAACAGGAGAACCTCTTGCCTGGGTGAATCTTGTTTTTGGTGATGGCTATGGTGGTTTTACTTTTGAAGACGGGACATTCAAGATTCCCAGTCCTCCCGGCAAATATACGGTGAAGGTGACGATGATGGGATATAAAATGGAGGAAGTAAAAGGTGTTATTGTGAAGTCCGGGCAGACAACAAAATTGAACTTTTTTTTGGAAACAACTATTGTTGATAAAACGGAAGAAATTGTGGTTGAAGCAGTGAAGAAGCAGATTGATGTAAAGAGTAGTGATGTTCGGCACAGTGTTAGCGATGAAGAACTTAAAGAACTTCCGGTTGACAATATTGAAGATGCTCTTGCTCTTAAAACTGGTATTATAAAAACCGGAGATGAACTCCATGTGCGTGGCGGCCGAGGAAATGAAGTTAGCTATTTAATTGACGGAGTCCCTGTAAATGATCCTCTTGGCGGCGGCAAGATTTCAGTTGGAATGATGGGCTCTTCAAGTAGTGAAATTATTACTGGTGGCATGGGTGCGGAATATGGGAATGCCCAGTCCGCTGTTGTTAATATCAGTACACGCGAAGGGGGTAAGACATACGAAGGCGAAATTCGTTTTATGACAGATGATTTTGGTAGAAAAGATAAGACTTACACAAATTATGACAGGTTCAGCTTGGGGTTTGGCGGCCCCACTCCAATTCGTAATTTGACTTTCTATGTGGCAAGTCAACTTGACTTTAGCGATGGTGAATATTGGGCGGATATTGATAGAAAAGAACATACATTCATGAACGGGCTCTTCAAATTTACCGACAGGGCTTATAGTAATTATAATGTACAGGGTAAATTGGCATATAAGGTTAAATCCAACATGAAATTGATTGGGGAGGCAATTTATTCTCAGTCTAAGAGTAACGCTTTTGGGGGGGGATACGCAAATAACTGGGATATTCAGGGATATGTTCAAAAGGTATATCGTTTTATGACTCTTAAGTATTATTCCGGCGATTTGTTTGAAAGACCCCCTTCTGACGCCCGTGATTTCAACTGGGTTGTGAGTGTTTATAAGGGAGATTGGATTGATAGAGAGTTACCGAGAATGAGTGAATATGTTGAAGATATTGAGGCTCAGAGGAATTGTCTCTATCCTGTAAGGGTATTTACTAAGGTGACAACCGGAGGTATAGAAAATCCGGAAGTCAATATTTTGAGTTATGAGAATTTCTATGCCAGACGGGTAAATGATGTTTATGGTAACGATGTGGAAATCATCTGGGATGAGGCGGTACTTAATCAAGATGGTGAAACTGAAAGCTACGAGAAAAAGGTGCTTTTTGAGGGGTTCCGAAATCCTGACTCAAAATTCAGTCATTTCAGGGATGATTCAAGTTATGTAGAATTTAATTCAGCCGAAGGATTAGGGACTAATGAAAATAGGAATTTGCATTTAAAATTATCCTTAAGCCACAATATTACAGAGGATGTTTTTTACTCTATAAAGGTCAGCCGTGCCCATTTTAATAGTTATAGCTCGGTCAACGGGAAGGATCCCGAAGAATTTACGACAGGCGGCATGGCCCTTGTTATGCCAAGTGGAGCTTTTAATGCGAGAGGTGAATCAGGAACAGTATGGTACACGGATCCTGGTAACCCCTATTATGTTACCTGCTATGATTCTCCATACTACATGGATAGGAGTACCAGTGTTTATGCGGTCAAAGCTGATCTGACATCCAAGCAACACGAGGGGCACACTATAAAAACGGGTATTCAGTTTTTATATAATGATTTGGATGAATTTACCCTCTATTACCCGGGTAGCCTGCGCTGGCTTGAGGATGAGGGGCAGTATATGCAAGGTCAAAGCAAGAATGACTTTCACAATTACAATCCGGAAGGTTCTATGTATATTCAGGATAAATGGGATTACAAGGGGATGGTTGTGAATGCCGGTATTAGACTGGATTTGTTTTCTCCCGGCAACTCTACGGAGATCGAAATAGTTAGCAGTGGGCTGGATTATAAGGTTGATAGATTGAAATATCAGATAAGCCCGCGGCTGGGTTTCGCTTTTCCTATTACAGATAAAGACAAGTTTCATTTTAGTTACGGAAGGTTTACTCAGTGGCCCTCAAGGGCGTATCTTTTTCATTCACAGGATATGGTATCCGGTGTCGGCACCCTTGGAAACCCCAATCTGGATGAGCAATTGTCTGTTTCCTATCAGGCAGGAGTTTCACATCAGTTTAGCGACAAAATCGCCGGAGAGTTTGTTGTGTTTAACAAGGATATTTATGGGCTGGTTTCTTCAACCCGTGTGACTGATGAGGATTTGGGGCTTACCGGGTATAGGCATATTAACAGGGCCTACGCCAGTTCGAGGGGACTTGAGGTGAATTTATCAAAGCGGTTGAGTTATCATTTTGCAGGAGAAATTTCATATACATATTCATTTGCGGACGGGGTTGCGTCCGATGCAAATTTTGGAGTAACAGCTGAAGGCCTGTCTCATTTGCCTACGCAGGAAATGCCGCTGAATTGGGATCAGCGGCATACACTTAATATTACATTGAGCCTTAATGATGAGAATAAATGGGGAGCGACATTTGTCTATGGTTTTGGAAGCGGTCTTCCGTGGACTCCCTATGACAGATGGGCTAGAAAACAGGATCCTCTTAAGGAGAACTCTGAAAGGCACAAGGCAACTCACCTGGTAAATTTGCAGGGGAGAAAGAAGTTTAACATTTACGGGCAGGAACTTACTTTCTACTTTGAGGGCAGGAATTTACTCAATCAAGATGTTCTTCTAAATATTGCCCCTGGAGTTTTTCCCGGCATGGTTAACGCGGTTATGGATGGTGGATCCTACTTCACGGAAACCCGAGGAACGGGAGGGGCTTATCTGCAGGATATTAATGACGATGGCCTTGAGGATTTTAATCCGGTAAATGATCCGAGGGTTTGGGCCTCGCGTAGGCAGTGGCGAATCGGATTTGGGTTTGAATTTTAAGAATTGTTAATA
>JAGHBT010000170.1 GCA_021160845.1 bacterium
CGACCAGCGCTACCACGATATCTACCGCCTGAATATTGACACCGGCAAACGTGAACTGATAAGGGAAAACAAGGAAAAGGTGGCCGGCTGGGTTTTCGATCAGGATGACAATCTACGCCTCGCCGTGAGAGAAACCGATGACGGCGGCTCCGAAATATTCCGTATCGACGGCGACAGCATGACTACCATATATACCTGCACTAACGAAGAACAGGCCAGCCCACTCGGTTTCCATGAGGATGGGAAATGGTTTTACATGTCGACAAACAAGGGAGAGGATGTCAATCTGGCCAAGCTTATTCTCTTTAATCCCGAAACCCTTGAAGAAAAATTTGTTGAATCAGACCCCGAAAATGAAGTCGACTTTGGTGGAGCAATTTTCTCCGATAAAACAAAAGAAATTATAGCTACATACTATGTTGGTGACAGACTCCGGATTTACTGGAAGAACTGGAAATTCAAAAATGCATACAAAAAACTGAAAGCCAAGCTCCCCGATGGCGATATATATATGGGATCCGCCACAAAGGATGAACGCTATTGGCTTGTTTCCGCAACAAGCGACACAGATCCCGGCGCCAGGTATCTCTATGACATGGAAAGAGGCAAGGTAAAATTCCTCTATCGCGCGAGGCCGAATCTTCCAGTCGAGTATCTCGCTCCCATGAAACCAATATGCTATAAGTCAAGAGATGGATTGTCAATACACGGCTACTTGACAACACCCAAGAATATTGAGGCAAAAAATCTGGCTCTAGTTGTGCATCCACACGGCGGCCCTTGGGCCAGAGACAACTGGGGTTATAACCCATACGCGCAGTTTCTCGCGAACAGGGGGTATGCCGTTTTACAGATGAATTTCCGCGGATCTACAGGATACGGCAAAGCCTTTTTTAACGCGTCAAAAAGGGAATGGGGAGACGCCATGCAGGACGATATCACCGACGGCGTCAATTACCTCATTAACCAAGGTATTGCCGATCCTGATAAGGTGGCCATTTTCGGAGGGTCCTACGGTGGCTACGCCACTCTCGCGGGGCTTGCCTTTACTCCCGATCTTTATGCCGCGGGGGTTGACTATGTTGGAGTTTCCAACCTTATAACCCTTCTTAATACGATCCCTCCATATTGGGAAACGGCGCGCGCATTCTTTAACGAGAATGTCGGTAACCCGGACGATCCTGAAGACGCTGAAAGGCTTCGTCGCCAATCACCCCTCTTTAGCGCTGACAAAATCAAGGCGCCGCTGCTGGTTGTTCAGGGGGCAAATGATCCGAGAGTAAAAAAGGCTGAAGCGGACCAGATAGTCATCGCGATGCGAGACCTTGGAAGAGATGTTGAATACATAGTCGCTCCCGATGAAGGACATGGATTCGCCGGAGAAGAAAACCGTATGGCCTTCACCGTCGCAATGGAAAAGTTTTTGGCAGAGCAGCTCGGAGGCCGCTTCCAGGAAACAGTGGCTCCTGAAATTCAGGAAAGGCTGGACGAAATCACAGTTCCTATTGAGAGCGTAATTATGCCTAAAGCCCCCGAGGGCTATGAATCAGCCAAATCGGCCGACCTCCCGCCGGTCAACCCGGAAGCAATAAAGGCTATGAACCTGAAATACAAAATAGTCGTGTCGATGGCGGGAAATGAAATTGAACTTAGCGCTGACAGAACCATCGAAAAATCAACCGTCGATGAAATACCCGCATGGCTTATAACAACAACTCAAAAGAGCCCGATGGGCAATGCCGTTGATAAGGTTAATATCAGACGTGACAACCTGCTTGCCATAAGCTCAGAAGTAAATCAGGGGCCGGCAAAAATTACCATAAGCTATACCGATAAATCGGTATCCGGCCTAATCAACGCGCGCGGAAACGATATTCCTTTTGAAATCGAATTGGAAGCCCCAATCCTCGGGCCCAATTCAACGGCTGAAGTAGCGCTCTCGACCTTTCCTCTCGCGGAAGGGTACAAAACAACATACCGCGCCTTCGATATTATGAGCCAGAAGGTTAAAATGTACTCATTGGAAGTTACCGGGATAGAAAAAATAACTGTTCCGGCTGGTGATTTTAGCGCATTCAAACTCACAGTAAAGCCGATGGAGGACGAACCGGGCGGCGGCACATACTTTATCAGCAGTGAAGCCCCGCACTGTGTCATAAAAAGCATATTGCAGCTTCCGGCACAGTTTGGCGGAGGAACAGCCACTACGGAACTTATGGAAATTAAGTAAACGCCATGTACAACAAAATGCCGGAGCAACATTTTTGTTCTCCGTCAAACCTACAAATAAACCAAAGGCCCCCCGGAACGGGGGGCCTTCAGTTTGCGGGCTCTCAAGCAACTTTCTTTCCAGCGTGATTCACGCTGGTTCTTCATGCGTGTAACATCCAACCGGCCCCGTTGCTGGTTTAAAAAGCCGGCTTCGCACGAATTAACTCTTGTCCGGCGCTTCAGGTTTCCCCGGCAGCATCGGAGGATCCTCTCTAATCTTTTTCTTCAGGTATTCAATAGCTTTTTCAAGCTGAGGATCTCTTCCGTCAACAACAAGTTCGGGGCTGTTATCAACCTCTATATCCGGCTCAACTCCAATATTCTCAATACCCCAGTTACCTGACATTTCATAGAATCCTATAGTGGGAACTGTCACCATCCCTCCGTCAATCAACGGGATACTTCTGTTCATACCCACTAGGCCGCCCCAGGTTCTTTTACCAATTAGAGGACCAAGCCCCGCCTGACGGAAAAAATAGGGGAAGGCGTCTCCACCTGAACCAGCATACGCATTTATTATACAGGCAAGATGGCCCTCGGGGGCGGATTCGGGGAATTTCCCCGGTTTTCCATAACGCTGCGCCCACATACTTGAAACCTTTCTTCCCAATCTCTCTACAAAAACGGTCGGTATCCATCCTCCGCTGTTATAACGCACATCGACTATCAAACCCTTCTTGTTAGTCTGAGCGTAAAATCCCCTCGCGAACTCCTGAAGCCCCCTCACACTCGTGTTCGGTACATGAATATAACCGATATCGCCATCTGACGCCGCAAGAGCCTTCTCACGATTACTTTTAACCCAATCGGCATAGCGCAACGATATATCTCTACCGGACGGAACAACCGTATATTCTTTAGCGTCTTTGCCGGACGGATTATCCGCTACCTTTATTAAAACCTGTTTTCCGGCAAGATTCTCAAGCATCGCGTGGGGATTATCAGGATATTTCAACTCTCTTCCATTAATCGCGAGCAGGTAATCGCCTTCTTTAACATTTATACCAGGCTGCGCGAGAGGAGCTTCGTATTGCTCGTTCCAGTTTCTTCCGTGATAGATCTTCGCAAAACGGTAACGGTCCGATTTATGATCAATACTATAATCAACCCCCAGCAGGCCTACTCCAACGCTGTTTCCTTTCGGCATATCACCGCCGCCAACGTATGAGTGTCCGATACTCAACTCGGCGATCATCTCGCCGATTATATAGTTAAGATCAGACCTGCTCGTAAGATAAGGAAGCAGGACTCCGTATTTCTTCTTAATATCATCCCAATTAACACCGTGCATATTCTCAACATAGAAGAAATCTCTTTCCATCCTCCATGCTTCATTGAATATCTGCTTCCATTCACTGGAAGGACAAACCTTCATCTCAAGATCGGTGTCGAGTTTCCCATCACCGACACTTTTTCCGGCAGCGGCGTCTATGATACCGTACTTGTGCTTAGCGCTGTAGATTATCTTTTTGCCGTCCGAGGAAAGCTCATAACCATTAATTCCACTGATTACATCTTTCACCTCACGTTCCTTAATGTCATAATATTTAAGGGTGACGCCTGTCATGTCATTCCCATGTCCACCGGTTATGACCCTGTCAGGGAACTCTACAAAAAAGACCTTGCCGTCAGTGGCCGTAAGCCCAATAAAATTTCCCCTCCCCACCGGTAACCCGACAACCCTGTTTCCAATACCTTCAAAATCTATTTCTATGGGCTTGTCTTTATCTTTATCCTCGTCTTTTCCTTTGTCTTTCTTCTTATCTTCCGTTCCCTTCTCTTTCTCATCTTCTTTTTTTTCTTCTTTTACCTTCACCTCGTCACTTTCAGGAGCTAGGAGGGAAGATGTTTCCTTTTTCAGAGTCATCGCGCAGAGATTCGAAGGGAAGGTAAAACTGTAATTGAATTCTTTGGCGCCCATTCGGAAATTGAGCATCCGGTCAGATAGGAAAAAGATGTATTTCCCATCGTGTCCAAACACCGGATCATAATCGTTATAAAAATCATCCGTGAGCTTGTGTGATTCACCTTTCTTTATCGAATATACATATATTGAGCCGTATGTATTGTCACCGCGCTTTACGTATGTAACCCATTCGCTGTCTTTGGACCAGGAATAATCATTCATATCACCCCAGTCATCTTCGGCGATTTTGTGAAGCTCCTTTTTATTTATGTCAATATAATAAAGCTTGTAGGTTTGGTCATGAAGAAGAAGCTTTTCACTGTTAGGAGACCACATAAGATCAAAGGGATAGTTACGCAGGCCCTTTGTTATTCGTTTTTCTTCACCTGACCCGTCCGGTTTTCTGATATAGACCTCATACTCTCCGGTTTTATCGGAGAAGTAGGCAATCCACTTACCGTCAGGAGAAAAGGCGGGGCAGCGCTCGCGCGTCCCCGAAGTAGCCGTTAGGTTGCGGGGCTCCCCTTTTTTGGCTGGAACTGTAAAGATATCACCCCTTGCCCCAAACGCGGCTCTATTTCCCTCTCCTGAAATACCGAAATAGCGAATCATGCGAGAGGCGTTAACATAATGAGGACGCTTCATCGTAAGTTCAGCAGGCACTTCAACAGAAATCTTTTTTGTCTTCTCGGTTTCAAGGTTCAAGACATAAAGATACCCGGCATTTTCATAAACAATGGCGCTATCACCCAGGCTTGGCCATTTAACATCATAATCTGTGTGGTCTGTTACTTTTCGAATCTGCCCGGACGAACGATCCAGGCAGTAAATGTTCATGGTATGTTCTCTATCGGAAATAAAATAGATTTTGTCTTTATGCCACATAGGGAAAGCGTCTGTGCCTTTAAATTTTGTTAATCTTTCAGATTTGTTATTTTCAAAATCATATAGCCAAATATCCTGAGCCATACCACCACGGTATCGTTTCCATGTTCTAAACTCTCTGGACATTCTATTGTAAGCAATCTTCTTTCCATCAGGAGAATAGGAGGTAAGTTCTCCCTCAAACAGAGGCAACGCTTCCGGGTAACCCCCTTCTATGTTAATAGTAAAAAGACGGTTGTACCGCGGCCCAGGATTGGTTTTTGATTCCCTTGAACTTCTAAAAAGGATCTTTTCCCCGGAAGGATTCCAATCTACGACCATATCATTTGAAGGATGATATGTAAGCCTTTTCGGTGATCCACCCTCAGATGGAATCGTGTAAATATCCGAGCTTCCGTCATACGATGCAGTAAAGGCAATAGTTTTCCCGTCGGGCGAAAACTTCGCCAGTCCTTCACCGGAGATATGCGATGTCAAATGTCTCGCAATACCACCTCCTGATGATACAGTCCACAAATCTCCACCATAACTAAATACAATCATATCCCCGTGGATATCCGGATACCGCATAAAGCGACTGTTTTCTGTGGCAAACAAAGGAACTGCCACTAGAAGAACAAGTAAGACAACAAATGACATTAGTCTCTTACTCATGCAAAACTCCTTTCAGATTATTACGGAAAACGCCCCCCGACAACCCCCTATCAGGCGTGCTTTTCCTCACCATCACAACCAAATTAACGATAAAATATAACACATAAAAAATACTATACATATA
>JAGHBT010000008.1 GCA_021160845.1 bacterium
AAATGCTCTGAAAAGCCTTATTATCGGCCTTCTCCTTTGTTTCAGCAACTCCCAACCCGGTTAAATAAAGTTTCTCCGGGTAGAAAACATTAATTTTATCTACCCATTCAATACTATCTGCATACACCCCTGAACAAGAGCTTAGGTAGATTAACAACAGAATAATGAAAGATACCCATATTCTAAACAAATTTTTCAACGAAGACAAAACGCTTTTCCTTTTTTTTAATTTCCACATTTCTTATCACCTTTTCTATACAACCCTTTTGTTTCCCTCTAAACTCTACGGTTAAATTATAACTTCCTGGTTTTACCCGTATTCTTCTAAAGTAGATCTTTGACGGCAATGTCCTCCAGCACCGTATGTCGGCATGGGTATATTCCTCCGCGATAGCATCGGTAATTCCACCAATAAGCCAATTCCCTAACACATTTCCCGTATTCATCTTGTCTTTAGCTTTATCCGTACCGGCTTTCTTTGCCAATGCTCTAAACCATGCCTTTACCAAAATCCCAGGCATTTTATCAGACATGTTTTTCATAGCGATCTTTGTCAGATCTTCAATGATCTGGGCATTTTCAACGATATTGCTTGAATCATTTGAACAACTGACAGATACACTCCCAATAGTGCTTTCCCTTTCAACAAGTTTAGGAATAAGGAGTTGAAATGTATGTGTTTTACCCTCTTTGTCGACACTTGTAAATGTAGTTTCGAACTCTCTTTTATATGGACCAAGCCCTGTCATCGCGATCACCAGTATCTCTCCACTTCCGCTTTGCCGACAGGGCGACTCTATATTGAACAGTTTGCTGTAATTATTGTATTGTTCTTCGAATCCAAGATACTTAGATAAACGAAGTATATCCCTTTTAATCTGTTCCGGTATTTCAAATTCAAACATCTCTTTGTAATCGAGATAAGCTTTATAAGCCAACTTGTATGATATATAGGAATTGTTTATGTCGCCGTCAGTCTCGTAAATAATTCCACTAAGATATCTGCCAAAGGCGTCATTCTTATATTTGTTTTTAGATTCATATTTCTGCGTGAGCAATTCAAGCTTTGAATCGATAACCCTAGCTTCTACGCTTGCATCTTCCAACATCCCCAACTTTATATAATTCAGCGCCATAAAGGCGTTAATCATAATGTTTTCATAATCCTCGCCATCGTATGGAACAACATTCGGATTTATTAGGCCTGCAGCTTCATTTGAAATACTTTTAGTATATAACTCCTCAGATAGTCTGTTCGCTTCAGTAAAATATTTATTACTTTGAGCGAAATCACCCGAGTAGAAATAGATTACACCGGAATTCAATAAATAGAGTAGTTTGTTTTTAACGCCAAAGATTTCTCTGTTAGCCGCAAGATCTTTTATGGCTCCAGCAAAATCACGACGGGGCAGAAAAGAATCTACTTCCATTTCTTTTCTAAGAGTATATCCACATCCCAAAAACAGAGAAAACACAACAAAGAATAATATTAAACACTTGGAATATTGTTTCATATTAATTGCCAGATTAAACTCCGGTCATCTAAAATCTGTGTTTTTTCCTTTCAACTATTTTCTTAATCTTCTTCTGGCCTATCCATACCTTTTCGTTCGTCTCAATAGAGATCAGCTCAAGATCGATTTGGTAAAATTTTGCCTTCATACCATCTATTTGGTCAACAATGGAATTAATTGAACCAAAGAGCATGAAGTCAGCTCCTATTTCTCTCCCCATCTCCTTCATAGTTTCGGCGGAAGCATTCATAGACTGATCATACTTTTCATCTCTTAATGCCTCTCTAATGTCCTTTTCCGCTACAAATGACACTTCGCCGCTATTAATCAATTCGCGCTGAAGATCATTAACAAAAGTCTCTGTCGCAATGTGTTCGGTTGTTTTATTCCGTATTCTACCCACTATTACAACGGGTTTTTTTTGATTCTTAGATGTAAATCCTTCAAGCCATGGTCTTGAGAGACAATCCGGAATCATCTCTTCAGAAACAACCCTGGAATCGGTATCATTCCAGTTACCACTGAGATCTGTAACTGTATCGGTTTCTGTTCTCGTAACATTCACCGAGGGACCACCACAACCCGGGAAAAAAATCATAACAATACATAAGGCGGACAAATAGAGCAGCTTTTGTTTCATTCTCTCTCCTTTAGAAATCAGTCTTCCTTTTTTATTTGAGCGTCAAGCCTCCCGAAAGCATCCTCCGCATTTTTTCTGACGTATTCCTTCATTTTCAGATCAATTGTATTCAGCTTTTCAAGGTTTTTTTCGAATGTTTCGAAGTCCAGTTTTGCGCGAACATAAACACTTCCTCCATCATCCACAAATCTATTAACAATAACTACTCCACTAAGATTTTGATCGATTAATGTTCTTTGAACATTTGAGATATTTTGCTCTTCACTTGAATTTAAATCACCGGAGAGTGTTGAAGACGAATAATCCTCCATCATCGCTTCTATCTCTACCCTGAACACGCGGGCAATACTTGATATAGCCCTGTTCTCAGCAGTTCTAATGGCAAGGGCTTTATTCCTTACTCCCGAAGCGATACCAACTCCATAAATGGTCTTTTCTGAATCTACCTGTTTTGGATTTAAAACCCAATCCGGAAGGTTTTCTCCGTCTTTGCCCATAGTGCTTTTGTCAGGCGCATCTGAACCACACCCTACTAGCAAGATGGTGATACACATTAGACTAGATACAACAACCTTCATATCAGCCTCCTTTTTTTACAATTTTAATTAACTGCCAATCCTTTCCAATTTATATTGGAATACTACGGCACTCTGCCTCAAAGCTCACTTCTTTACACATTAGATAACAAACGAATTTTCTGTCAAGCCTTTTTAAATGAATATGAGGGGCTACTTTATTTTGTTATAATTTGTAAATGTACCCATTAAGATTATTAAAGAAATATAATATTTCTCACAAGGATATCCGTTTAACCGGTAATCATGAGCATTATAGATTATTTTTCAATTTACCAAAGGTATCCTTACCGCCAAGAAGAACGGCGCCTGCAGGTAATTTTCTTTTGACCATTTTAGACATTTTTTCAGACAGCTCTCTAATTTCCCACTGTGCGTGTTTGTCGCTTCTCAATCTTGAGAAATGGTAGAGTTCACGTAGGTTAATATCAAAGAGAACTCTTCGTCTGTTCGCGTTAAGTATCGCGTAATCCGCGGCAAAGCTATTCGCTTTTCTGACCTTCTCATATAGCCTTTTTGACACATCGGCAACTCTTTTAAATTCTTCGGCAGCACCGCATCTCTCTACTGATTTGGGGATTTTTATTCCAAGCCTTTCAGAATACGGCTGGGCAGTAATTGTGGCCATCCTGTGCCTTTTAAGTTGAGCAAAACATGACGCTGACACAACTACCTCAAATAATAGATGTGCATGCTCAAATTCCCGCCATACAGAGTTATGAAGCTGTATGCCTCCCATCGTTGCCTGAACAATATCATTTCTCTCTTTAATGCTCATTCTTAAAGCCATTGCTTTGGCATCTTCAGCCCCGATGTCTCCTGAAGAAAACAGTAAAGCCGCCACAAGAAAATTATCACAATCCTTTGTTTCAGAAAGTAACCTCACATCTTCGGTATTTTCGTCCGATGAAAAATTGCGTGAAATTTTGTCTATTTTATCCCTTATTTTGAACTTATTTGAAAAATAATCAACGGCTTGAGGATAGCGTACAAGAGACGGAGCAATCTTTCTAGCTATCGCGCCCAGTTTTTCAGCAAGTTCATTTAATTCCTTAAGCCTGTGCGAAGCAAGCCTGCTTATTATATACTCGAGTTCTCTCGCGTTTACCGTCATTCCAAGTTGCGCTGTTACAGCGAGGGGTAATATGTAACGCGAATCTTCTTTTGCAACACTTTCATCTTCTCCGTGATACAACATGTTTTTGTACAAACTATTGTATTCATCAGAAAGAAAATTCATAACATCGCCGAACTCTTTCTCAAGACTGCATTCCTTAATCTCCTTTGGAATAAAGATATCCTCGCCAATTTTTATATATCGCTGTGATTTTTCGGTGAACGATGCAAGCCTGAAACTTTCCAATTCCTCAACTGCAAGACGAGATATACCCATGATGTCGAAATTAAAGACTGCGTGCTCGGCAACAGAAGAATGCCCGAGACCAAATATAATCTTTTCATTGGATTTTCTGGCTTTTTTTACGGCCTCTCTGGCTTCTTTCCTGAGCTCTGGTATATTTCGTGGGTCCCTGCTTATTCGAGCGTATGAAGCCGATATAATCTCCGGAGTAAAAGATTCGCTTTTACCGTTAATATCATCTATAAGCGTAGAATCAACATTGTATCCTGCAATTTTAACTTCCATTAATCTAAAAATTCCTCCTAGAAACCGTAAGAGACAGATCCATAATACTTCCAGGATTTACCCTCGTAGAACGTAATAGTCTCTGTAAAGGGATCCTTATACTTAACATCATCAAGCCCATAAGCAGCT
>JAGHBT010000094.1 GCA_021160845.1 bacterium
ACTAATGATGGTATAAATATCTTTACAAAGATGCTCGGCATGGCAAAATATTTTTTTATCTATGAAATTGAAAATAGAGAACACTATAAACTCATTGAAAAAAGAAAGAACCCTTTCGTAGATACAATGCAACACCTAAAAACTTTGGATGTCTATGAGATAATTAATGATTGTTCGATTATTATATCTGCTCGCATCGGGAAAAAGGGAATAACAAGACTTCGTGAAAGAGGAATGAAACTCTTTTTCGAAAAAGGAAATATGAAAAAAGCGCTTATTGTAGTATTAAATGATTTGTGATGATTTTTCGTGGTAACAAGCAAGATGCTCCCCTATTTCCGCAAAAATGCGGTCATGGAATCTATAGCGATTTGAGCTTTCCTGCTTTTTCTTTCTCTCTTGTTTCCCTTTACCCTGGGCAGAAGTCCAAAGTTCGCGTTTATCGGTTGAAAATTGATTTCAGTATTAATGAGATAACGCTGAATAGCACCGAGGATAGTCTCTTTCGGAAAAATAATGCTCTCTTCCCCTTTTAAATAGGCAATAACATTTCTTGAGGTAATAAGCCCATGGGCTATAGATTCTACATATCCTTCAACACCTGTTATCTGACCGGCAAAAAAGAGCCCATCTTTCATTTTTGACATCTGCCTCTCGTCAAGCAACCTCGGGGAATCAATATATGTGTTTCTGTGAATCGAAGCCCACCTGAGAATCTCGGAATTCATTAGCCCGGGAATAACACCCAACAGTTCTCTTTGCGCCTTTCTTGTCAACCTGCTTTGAAATCCCACGAGACCATACATCTCGCCACTTCTTGTTTCCTGCCTAAGCTGAATAACTGCGTATGGCTCAACGCCGGTCAAAGGATCTATTAATCCTTTGGGTTTCATGATTCCGTAGCGTAGTGTTTCTACTCCTCTTTGTGCGGCGACTTCCACCGGAAGACACGCCTCGAAAAAACTGGAGCTTTCGAAGTTATGTTTTTCTGTCTTTGGAGCTGATATCAGAAATTCAACCAAACGGTAATATTCCTCCTTCGTAAAAGGGATGTTA
The DNA here is from genome assembly GCA_021160845.1 of bacterium. Lineage (GTDB taxonomy): Bacteria > Krumholzibacteriota > Krumholzibacteriia > Krumholzibacteriales > WJIX01 > JAGHBT01. Next base: position 1,057 of record JAGHBT010000094.1, read on the forward strand.
AAATAATCAGCTTCCCCTTTACCGTATCTTGAGGCCTTGAACATTACTCCAGTGTCAACGGTCTCAATATTTATTGAAATCGAGATTGCGTCGTAAAAAAAGAGGTGATCCTTCGAGAAATGATCCTGAATCGATTTGGAAAGAGCCTGCGATGTAAGTGGGCCGGTAGCTATCACACAGCACCCTGAAATTAGAATATCCCTTTTTTCTTCTTCTACCAAATTTATAAGCTTATGTTCCTGTACAACTCTACTGACATTTGACGCAAACAATTCTCTGTCAACCGCGAGAGCGTGGCCGGCAGGAACCTTTGATTTTTCAGCAATTTCAAGCAGGCGGCATCCAAGCATATTGAGCTCTTTTTTCAGAAGCCCGGAGGCATTTTCAATTCTGGTAGATTTCAATGAATTACTACAAACAAGTTCCGCGAGATATGGTGATTTATGGGCTTCCGTCATTACAGAAGGACGCATCTCAATGAGGTCGACCTCATACCCCCTGCCTGCCAGTTGAAGAGCAGCTTCAGAACCCGCAAGGCCCCCTCCAACAATAGTGATTTTCTGCATTAAGAATAAACCTCATGCTTGCAGATTGGACATTGGAGAAAGTTCCCCTTTTTTTTCGTGTATTTTTCCAGGAGAATACTACCCCCGCACTGCGGACATTCACTTGCTATAGGTTTATCCCAGGAAGCGAACTTACATTTGGGATAGTTACTGCAGCCATAAAATATCTTTCCCCGCCGAGTTTTCTTTTCAATTATATCTCCATCGCAATCATCCTCGGGACACTTCACTCCAATTTTAACGGATTCCGTGTATTTACAATCGGGATAGTTTGAACAGGCAATAAAACGGCCAAATTTGCCGTTCTTATATCTTAAATTTCCACCGCATTTCGGGCATTTTCTATCCAAGTCATCCTCGTCGAGAGATTTTGTAAATTTACATTCCGGATATCCGGGGCATGCCAGAAACTGTCCATTTCTACTCCATTTCTTGATCAGTTTCCTACCGCAATTTTCACATATTTCTTCTGTCTCCTCTTGGACCAGTTTCTTCGCGTCATCCTTTTCAACCTGGAATTTTTCAAGATCAATCTTAAGGTATCTATAATAGTCCTCTATTACACCCTGCCACTTTATACTGGCATTTTCAATTTCATCCAGCTTGTTTTCCATTCCGGCGGTAAAGTCAATTTCAAATATATCAGTAAAGAGTTTATCAAGTATCCTCCAAACCTCTTCGCCAAGTTTAGTTGGATATAGTGTCCTTTTTTCTTTTGAAGCGTACCCTCGAGTTTGTATTATCCCCAAAATACTCGCGTAGGTACTTGGTCGTCCAATTCCATTCTCCTCAAGAGTTTTAATGAGAGCCGCTTCAGAGAATCTGGCGGGAGGCTCAGTATGATGCTGTATTCCTTCAAGTTTTTTAAGTGTTAAGTTTTCTCCCTCCGTAAGGTCCGGAAGCGTTATATCCTCCTCCGGTTTCCTGTCAGGCATAATAGCAAGAAACCCCTTTTCCTTAAGCATCCTGCTGTTTGAGCTGAGTAGGTACCTTCCGGCTTTAATATCAACCTTGGAAACCTGATAGATTGCGGATACCGAGAGCGAGGCCAGAAAACGCTGCCAAATTAATCTGTAAAGGGCAAGTTGATCTTTTCCCAAAAACCTCAACAATGAATCAGGGGTCTTAAAAGAATCCGTCGGTCTTATTGCTTCGTGTGCGTCCTGAGAAGATTTACTCTTCTTAAACCGGCCTTTATTCCCGCTGATTTTGTCTTTACCCAGCGCCTGTTCAAGATATGAAACGCCGTTTCTGTATGCCTCATCACTGATCCTGACTGAATCGGTCCTCATATAGCTTATCAGCCCGATCGCGCCTTCCTGTCCGAGTTCCACCCCTTCATAAAGTTGCTGAGCAAGCACCATTGTTTTTTTAGCTGAGAAACCGAGCCTTGAAGCAGCATCACGCTGCATTGTACTTGTAATGTATGCGGGATATGGATTACGCTTTCTCTCCTTTTTCTCGACTTTGCTTATGACCAGATTTTCCCCTTTAATACCGGATACTGTTTCTTCAGCTTCTTTGGCGTTTTTAATCTCCGGCTTTTTGCCATCTATCTTTGCTAACCTGGTATCGAATTCTACTCCCTCGCCATTTGCTAATTTTCCTTCTATAGTCCAGTATTCTTCCGGAGTAAATCTTCTTATTTCATTTTCTCTTTCGCATAAAAACCTAAGGCCTATGGTTTGGACTCTCCCTGCGCTTAGCCCTCTGTAAAAAACCTTCCATAGAACCGGGCTGACAAGATATCCGACAAGCCTGTCAAGGACTCTACGTGCCTGCTGAGCATCGACCTTGTTTATATCGATATTGATTGGATTCTCGATTGCCTTCTCGATTGCCTTTCGTGTAATTTCATTAAATACGATTCGCTTTATTTCAACTCCGCTTCTCTCAAGAATATTACTTAAATGCCAAGCGATTGCCTCCCCTTCACGATCCATATCTGTCGCGATCATGATATGTTCAGCTGATTTCGCAGCATCTTTAAGCATTTTGATCACTTTAGTTTTATCTTTCATATTAACATATTCAGGTTCGAATCCATTTTCGACATCAATCCCAAGTTTCTTTTTTGGGAGATCGCGAATGTGCCCGACCGAAGCCACAACATTAAAATTATTATCAAGATATTTCCCGATTGTTTTCGCCTTGGCGGGCGATTCGACTATTACAAGGGGTTTGCTCATTTTTTAATCCTTAATTAATCCTTATATCGGTTTTCGAGTTGGCATTTATCAAATCATTGTGTAAATCCGCAATGAATCTCTCTATAACTAACTTTACATCTTTAAGTGAAGCAGGATAATCACGTTCTATGGAAATGGTTTCAAGAAGAATGCCGAGTTCATATTCTGAGATTAATCCGTTATCTATCAATTTAATGAGATAACCTTGAGCTGCAGTTGAAAGATTGAGCTTCTCCGATTCACTAAGGACTCTGTTAAATCTACGCGTCGCGACAAAGGCCCTGGCACGTTTAGAAAACGATTCAATTACTTCATCAATCTCTTGCCCCGAAAAACCCATTTTTTCCAATTTAACTATTGGATCTTCTTCGTTTACGCCTTTAGTTTCTTCTTCCATAAAATCCTTCAGAAGTTTTTTGATATTCTTTTTCATGCTCTTCTTTCCCTTTTCAATATCTTGTTGATAAAAATTGAAGATGGCAATTTTTACTTTCTTCCGCAACAATTTTTATATTTCTTTCCGCTTCCACAGGGACAGGGATCGTTTCTACCAACCTTGGGATGTTCCCGCCGCATTGTTTCATGACCGGATCTGCCAGCCTGTTCTGCGCTTTTAGCTCTCAACTTTGAAAACTCAGGGTTACTTTGTTTAAATACATTGCTACTGTAAGCATCCGTTACCTCGTGAATTCTTCGTCCCTGCTGTTTTTCTCTATTATCTTCTTCAAGCCTAGCATGGAACAACCCCAGCAAAACCGTCTTGTTTATATCGGCAAGAACATCGGTAAAAAGAGAAAAGGCCTCCTGCTTATACTCAATTACGGGGTCCTTCTGAGCGTAAGACCTCAGATGAATTCCTTCTTTTAGGTCATCAAGCTCGTGCAGGTGTTCCATCCACTTGGCATCTATACTTTGGAGCATAATCATTTTTTCGAGTTTAGACAAAATCTCAATTGGTATTGTTGATTTGCGAATTTGATAGGCCTCATGAGCCTTTTTTGCAAAACTATCCCTTATCGAAGCTGGATCAACTAAGTTATCTGTGTTCTCCGGAATTTTAAATGGAACGATGAATGTCTGTTCGAGTTCCATAGCAGCCATCTCAAGGTTCCATTCCTCCTGGTAAGTATTTTCCGGAAGATATTTTTCGACGATTGAATCAATATATTCCTCAATAAAATCAGCTACCAAACTGTCAAGTTCATTACTCTTTAAAATTTCATTACGCCGCGCGTAAATTACCTCACGCTGCTTGTTCATAACATCATCATATTCCAGAAGTCTTTTTCTGATACCAAAGTTATACATCTCGACACGTTGCTGCGATTTGGAGATTGCCCTGCTGATAAAGCTATGCTGTATAGATTCTCCCTCTTCAAGCCCAAGCTTATCCATAATGGCTGAAACCCTCTCGGAACCGAACAGCCTCATCAGATCGTCTTCAAGAGAAATAAAGAATTTTGAAGAACCCGGGTCCCCCTGCCTTCCCGATCTTCCCCTGAGTTGCCTGTCAATTCTTCTGCTCTCATGCCTCTCCGTACCTATAATATGAAGTCCACACGGCATATCTTCAATACAGGCTTTTGTCTTCTCTGGGGTGCAATCTTCACATTCGTCAGAAGGCTGGCAATCAATGCAGCAATTCTCACATTTTACAACACCTTTTTCGAGTTTAATGTCCGTTCCCCTGCCGGCCATATTAGTAGCTATAGTAACAGCTCCTTTTTTCCCCGCATAAGCGATTATTTCAGCTTCTCTCTTGTGCTGTTTCGCATTTAACACATTATGAGGGATACCCTCCCTTTTCAACATCCGGCTCAAAGTTTCAGAAAAATCAACCGATATTGTTCCGACAAGCACAGGTAATCCATTTTCGTGCAATCTCTTTATTTCATTTATTATCGCTTGAACCTTTTCTCTTTTGGTTTTGAATATCTTATCATCATAATCGATTCGTCTGATAGGTTGGTTGGTCGGTACAACCTCAACATTCAAATCGTATATCTTGTGAAATTCTTCTTCTTCGGTTTCGGCGGTTCCGGTCATTCCCGCCAGCTTATCGTACATTCTGAAATAATTTTGAAGAGTAATCGTGGCGAAAGTTTGTGTTTCTCCCTCCACTTTTACCCTCTCCTTGGCTTCCAGTGCCTGATGAAGCCCGTCGCTGAACCTTCTACCGGACATGAGCCTGCCCGTAAACTCATCTACAATCAAAACTTTGCCTTCCTGCACAACATATTCAACATCCTTCTCAAAAAGCGTATAAGCCTTAAGC
>JAGHBT010000175.1 GCA_021160845.1 bacterium
AAGTCAGACGAGTTGCCCTATGGCGACGGAGATGGAACGATTGAAGAGGGAGAGAGCTTTCTGCTTAAAATTGGAATAAAGAATTTTGGAACAGGAACGGCTGTTGGGCTGGAAGGTGTAATTTCCTCTCTGGATCCTGATCTTACAGTTACGGACAGTGTTTCCCTTTACAATGACATAGTTCCCCTCGGGATCGAATATGGGGACGGATTTGTTCTCTTCGAAGACAGCCTAACCCGGAATAATAACTACACAATAACTCTAACCGATAATTGTGGAAGAATCTTCAGCGAGCAACTTGAGCTGAGATCTCCCCCGGCGCCGGAGAATGTCAATCTGGATGCGAGTTATGGGGATACAGAAATTGTGTTGTATTGGCACGACGGTTCTTCCGGTGATACATTAAATAATTTTCTTGTATACCGTTCTCAAAATTCCGGAGGACCCTGGGATCAGGCGAGTACAGATCTGCTTTTTCACACGACTTTCCATGATTATGGTTTATTGTCAAGTAATCGTTATTTCTATATTATCGCTGCTATAGATTCATGTGGAAATATGGGGCCCTACTGTTCTGAAGTCTCAATAACAACGAGTCCTCCGCAGCTTTCCGGCTGGCCAAACAGATTGGAAAAGGAAACATCTTCCAGCCCGAAAATTGCTGATATTGATGGTGATACCCATTATGAGCTTGTTGTCGGATCGGATTATATTTACGCGTGGCATGCTGACGGGATTGAAGTAAGAGACGGGGATAATAAACCCATGACCTGGGGAATCCTTAATACAGAAGGCGATAATTTTGTTGCCGCCCCGGCCCTTGTGAACCTCGACGGTCAGGCTGGCGCTGAAATTATTGGATCATCATGGAATACTAAGGAGATTTATGTTTTTGATCATGATGGGAATAACCTTCCCGGATGGCCAAAGAGTACAAGTAATATATGTTGGGCGAGTCCGGCAGTGGGAGATTTTGATGGTGACGGTGATAAAGAAATTGTAGCCCACGACATAAGCGGGAATGTTTATGTTTGGCATCATGACGGGATTGAGCTGATGGATGGTGATGCTAATCCGGCCACAGATGGGATTTTCCTTGCAGGAGACGGAACTTCCGATGGGTGGCATGTTTCAACTCCCGCCTTCGCCGATATGGATGGAGATGGTATTTTAGAGCTAATAGTCGGGGATCACAATGACAGTCTTTATTGTTTGAATTCCGATGGAAGTTCCGTAAGCGGCTGGCCCGTTTTTATCGGCGACGCTGGGGCTGTCCTTACCAGCAGTCCTGCAGTTGGCGATATAGATGACGACGGTGAGATGGAGGTTGTTGTGCAGAACAGCAAGGGGGGGGTGATGGGAGTAAATCATGATGGCAGCCTTATGAGCGGTTGGCCGGGATGGGTAAAGAGTAATGGTTATTTTATTGGTTCTCCGGCGCTGGGGGATTTGACCGGTGATGGAAAACTTGAGGTTGTAATTCCCGGAAATAACGGGCTTTGCTATATCTTTCGCTCTAATGGTTCATATTTACCGAATTGGCCCCAGCCCTATGATCAAAGTGGTGGAACGACAGAATCTTCACCTATAATAGCGGATTTGAATAACGATAACAGTCTTGATATCATCCTCTCTTGCGACGAGGGACAGTTAAATGCCTGGGATGTCAGTGGAAACTATCTGTTGGGATTTCCTATTAGACTTAAAGGATTTGTTCGCGGTACTCCCACGGTTAAGGACTTGGACCAGGACGGGGATATTGAACTTGCGGTGTCCTGCTGGGACCAGAATGTTTATGTGTGGGATCTTGAAGCTGACGCATATTATCAGTATGATCCCTGGAACGGATTTCACGGTAACCTGCACAATAACGGGTGGTATCACTATGCCGATGTTACGGCTACGAATGATATAGCATTCGATTATCAGATTTACGCGGGTATGGTAAGGTTGGATTGGCTGGTTCCTAATGGGATTGATTCCTGGAGTCTATATAGGAGGACGGATGATACTGGATATGAATTGATAAGTGGCGGTTTGAGGGCGGATGAAACCAGATTGATTCAATATACGGACAGAACGACTCAGGAGGGACTAGTTTACTATTACAAAATTGAAGGAGAAGATGATAATATATTCTTTGAAACAAATGGTGTTAATGTGCCTGTTACTCGAGCGAGGCTCTATCAGAATAACCCAAACCCCTTCAATCCGTCTACGAAGATAGCCTTTACCGTCCCCGGCGCTTCCGAATCGAGTCAGAATACACTGCTTGTAATCTTCGACGTAAGAGGAGCTATAGTAAAAACTCTTATTAACAGACCGGTGGCCGGCGGCAGACATTTGGTTGAGTGGCAGGGGGATAATAATCGGGGAAAGCCTGTCTGTAGCGGTGTCTATTTTTCGCGTCTCCGTGTGGGAGGTTTCAAGGATACGAAGAAAATGATACTTCTTCGTTAATTATTGCCCTGTGGTTGGCAAATTCTGTACCTATTGGTATAAAGAAATAGATAGGTAACTTTGGATTGGCGGGGGGTTTTCCCGGAAACACCCTCCGCCAAATCTGCTCTATCGTACACATTTATTGTTGATTTTTACTATTGATTTTGAGTAAGAAAAAGAATGGATAGTCTTTTTCCATATCCAATGGCAAGTTTCTAAGTGAACTTGATTTATTGACAGCATGGTATAGATTTTAGTATCTTCTTAATTCCTAACAGTTGTTTGTACCGTAACTTGAATTTGTTTATTTTGTTAAAGGAAAATTTTATGAATTATCAATTAAATGAAGAAGAAAAAATGTTGCAGAAAACGGCCGCGGATTTTGCGAATAAATCTCTTGCCGCTGTAGCAGTTGAAAGTAATGAAAAGGGTGAATTCCAAGATGATATATATAAACAGCTTGGGAAACTTGGGTTTTTGGGAATGACAGTTCCCGAGAAATATGGTGGAGTTGACTTTGGTAATTTTTGTCTGGCTCTTTCAATAGAGCAAATTAGTAGGGTATGCGCGTCTACGGCAGTGGCAATCTCTGTTCATAATTCCCTCACAAATTGGGTTATTCTTAATTTCGGCAGTGCCGAAACTCGTGAGAAATATTTGCCTTTATTGGCTTCAGGAGAGGTTCTTGGCGCTTACGCTCTCACCGAATCAAATGCCGGAAGTGATATCGGGGCTATACAAACATCCGCTGTTCGCGAAGGTGATAATTATATATTGAACGGTTCAAAATTGTTTGTCTCAACCGGGGATAAAGCGGGTGTTGTGATTGTGTTCGCGAGGACAGATACGGAAAACAGAAAACGGGGTTTGTCTGCTTTTGTTGTAGAACCGGATTTTCCGGGGTTTTCGGTTGGAAAGCCGGAAAAAAAGATGGGGCTTAAGGCATCATCGACCGTTGAACTTGTTTTTGAAGACTGTGTTGTACCCGTTGCCAACCTTCTTGCCGAAGAAGGAAAAGGTATGTTGATAGCTCTAAGCGCGCTTGATGGAGGCAGGATAGGAATTGCCTCTCAGGCTCTTGGGATAGGTCAGGCTGCTCTCGATGAGGCTGTAAAATTTGCCAGGGGAAGAGTGCAGTTTGGTAGGAAAATTATTGATTTCCAATCGACGAAATGGAAAATAGCAGAGATGGCAACTAAACTGGAAGCTTCACGTTTATTGGTTTACAATGCCGCTAGATTGCGTGACAGTGGTGATATCAGTACGAAACATGTATCGATGGCAAAGCTCTTCGCGACAAGAGCGGTAAACGAAATTGTTTACGATTCTCTCCAAATACATGGCGGGGTTGGTTATACTTCAGAGTTTTTGATAGAGAGACTATTTAGGGATGCGAGGGCTCTGGAGATTTACGAGGGGACGAGTGAGGTTCAGAAATTGGTGATTTCCAGAGAGGTTATTAAAGAGTACGATAGAATACTTCCTGATTAGGTTGGTATTTGGATCTGGTTTTGAAAGGAGGAAAAATTGAAGATTATAGTATTATTAAAACGTGTTCCGGATACTGAAGCGAAAATATTGATTAACAGTGAAGGATCCGGGATTAATGAAGAGGGTGTTAAATTTATAATTAATACTTATGACGAATATGCCATTGAAGAAGGATTAAAGCTAAAAGAAAATGTTGGTGGAGACAGCACTGTAACTGTGGTTTGCATGGGGCCTGAGGAATCTACAGAGATTATAAGGACGGCTCTTGCTATGGGGGCTGATAATGCCATTCATATATGCGATGCCGCTCTGGATAACCCAACGCCGGATATGACCGCTACTCTTCTAGCTAAGGCAATTAAGAATAACGGGTTTGATATCATTTTCTGTGGAAAACAGGGGATAGACTATGATATGGCCCAGACGCAGGCCTTTTTGGCTGAGAAACTTGATATTCCACAGGTCAATATAATATCTGAATTCGCAATTTCCGATGATAACAAAAAGGCCTTTTTAGTGCGGAGCATAGAGGGCGCGGACGAAAAAGTTGAAGCCGATCTTCCAGTGATAATATCCTGTAACAAAGGGCTTAACGAGCCTCGTTACGCTTCTCTTCCGGGGATCATGAAGGCTAAAAGGAAAGAGATTAAGAAACTGACTCTGACGGATCTTGATTCCAGCGGCGTTCCGGCGGAAAAAGACAGTACAATTATCAAATGGTTATCGCTTCCGAAGAGTGGTGAATGCAAGATTATCGAGGGTGAAGACTTCGGTGAAAAGGTTGTAGAACTTGCCAGGTTGTTACGTGAGGAAGCAAAAGTATTGTAGTATGATTAGAAAACTAAAATAATATGGAGGAGGATATTTAGAATGAACGATGTTCTGATTTTTGGAGAAATAAGGGATGGAAATCTAAAAAAGGTAATTAAAGAATTGGTTACCGCGGGACGAATTGTTACCGAGGGAACCGGAGGATCGATTGATGCTATTTTGGTAGGCAGAGGCGCTTCTGATCTTTCGGAGAGTATCTCCGGCCTTGGAATTAGAAAAACTATATGTGTTGATGATGATCAAGTGGAGAAATATTCCACCGAAGGTTACGCGAAAACTCTTTCGGACTTGATTGCGGAGAGTAGCTATGGGTATATTCTATTTGGAGCAACTGCTATGGGCAGGGATCTCAGCCCGAGAGTCGCCGCCCGTGTAGGTGGGGTGATGTTCAGTGACTGTGTGGATTTAAGGTTTGAAGAGGGACGATGCATTGCCAAAAGACCGGTTTATTCCGGGAAACTTTTTGTTGAGATTGTCCCTGTCGGCAAAAAGCCGGTTTTTATCACATTGAGACCGAACAATATTCCTCCCGCGGAATCTGACGGTGGGAAGACTGAAATGGTGTCACGTCCGTCAGGCGTTACCGAAGATATGATCAGAGCTCTGGCAACTGAGATTATTCCGATGGCTGGCGGCAGGCCTGACATCACTGAAGCGGAAGTAATTGTTTCCGGTGGAAGAGCGATGAAGGATAGTTCAAACTTTGAGATTCTGGGGGAACTTGCGGACCTGCTCGGTGGAGCTGTAGGGGCTTCCAGAGCTGCTGTTGACGCCGGTTACTCGCTCCAGCCTCTTCAGGTCGGTCAGACGGGGAAAATCGTAAATCCAAAACTCTATATTGCATGCGGAATTTCCGGAGCCATTCAGCATCTTGCCGGAATGAGGACGTCAAAGGTTATTGTGGCGATTAACAAGGATCCCAATGCCCCTATATTTGAAAAAGCGCATTACGGAATTGTAGGAGATCTTTTTGAAGTTGTTCCGGCTCTAACGGAGGAGATAAAGAAGCTTCTGTAGGTTTTTCTAGAATTTTTTAGTCTGTTTTACAACTTGGCATGATCTTTTGAAAGGGTTGCTATGGAATATATGGAGATTGCTGTTTATGCGCTGGTTTTTTTCGGCGGGATGGGGCTGTTTCTCTATAGTTTATTTAAACATTTTATTTCCGTTACTATAGGAAAACCGGAAAACAGATTCTCCCATATAGGCAAACGGATAATAAACCTTTTTGTGTATGTACTCGGACAAAAGAGAGTGCGGATGGAACCGGCCGGTTACATCCATTTTATCATTTTCTGGGGATTTCTTATCCATCTCTTTTCTACAGGCGAGGCCTTTCTCTTGGGGTTTTTACCCGCTAGAGTACATGAAACGATAAACTTCTCCTTTATCCCAGGGTATCATTATATTCTCGGGGTCGAGGATGTTGTAGGAGGTCTGGTAATTGTAATAGTTATCATTGCCCTTTACCGAAGGATTTTTATCAGACCCGAAAGATTGGGTAGAGACAGAGCGTCATTGACTGACGGTATTACTATTCTCGGATTTATTCTTGTGCATATGGTACTTTTGTTTTTAACCACTGGTATTGAAATGGCTTATTATACAAGGGAAGTAGCGACACATATTCCCCCCCGTTTTGATCCTGGTTATCTCTACTTGCAGCCTGTTGTTAAGAATCTTTTTATGCCGATATTCCAAAGTATTACAGATTACAGTCAGCTTCATTTTTTCAGCAGGATATTCTGGTGGGTACACATGATCGTTCTTCTTGGCTTCCTTACTTATATAACCCCATTTTCAAAGAGAGTAAAGAAGCTTGGTGTGTCCAAGCACATACATATTCTTTTTGTGATACTCAATGTCTTCTTTTCCAAGTTGACTTCAAAGGGTGAAATACAGAAGATGGATATTGAAGATGAAGAAGTGGAATCTTTCGGTATATCCAGCCTGGAAGAATTCACCTGGAAAGAAAATCTCGATCTTATTGCCTGCACCAAATGTGGCCGCTGTCAGGAATATTGTCCCGCTTATAATACGGGTAAGGCACTGAATCCGAAGGATATTATAGGGGATTTGAGGCATCATTTGATTGATGTAGGCGGTGCAATATTAAAAAAACAAAAATATAAGAAACGCAAAGCAGCAACTGAAGAAAGTGCCGATAGAGAAGAACCGCGTTTTTCAGACGAAGAAAAGAAATTAATGGGCAAAAATCTTCCATACGATATTATCGGAACAGAGGCGTTATGGAACTGTACAACTTGTGGTGCTTGTGTTGAGGTGTGCCCGGCAATGATAGAGCATATAGACAAGATTGTCGGTATGCGCCGGTATCTTACATCTATGGAAAGTTCTTTCCCCAAAGAGATGCAACCTATCTTTGAGGGGTGGCAGAAGAACTCGAATCCCTGGAACATAGGCTACGATGTGAGAGAGGACTGGGTGAAGAATCTGAAAAAACCCGTCAAAATTTTAAACGACGGGGACGAAGTGGATATACTCTTTTATGTCGGCTGTATGAATTCTTTTGATCCCAGGGCTTTGAAAGTTACAAAGGCATTTGTAGGGATTCTCCAGCAGGCCGGCGTAGACTTTGGCATATTGGGCAAACGGGAAAAATGCTGTGGAGAAACGGCAAAAAGAATGGGAAATGAACTTGTAGCGCAGATGATGATTCAGGAAAATATTGAAAACTTCAAGAGTGTCAAGTTCAATCGTATCGTTACAATATGTCCTCACTGTTTCAATACACTCAAGAATGAATATCAACAGTTCGGCGGTGAATATGAAGTGATAACACATTTACAGATAATAGACGAACTTTTAGAAGAAGGTAGAATTGAGCTTAAGAAGAGTATTAACAAAGTTTTCACATATCACGATTCCTGTTATCTGGGCAGGCATAACAATATCTACGAGTTGCCTCGAAGAATTATTAAGCGAATCGATGGAGTCAAGCTCAAAGAGATGGAACACCATCACAAGAAGAGTTTCTGTTGCGGCGGCGGTGGCGGTATGATGTGGATCGATGAAGAGAGCGATGAGGAGAAGGGTATATACAGAATAAATGAAGTTCGCACACAAGAGGCGCTGGACAAAAATGTTGAAGGGGTAGCTACTGCCTGCCCCTACTGCATGACGATGTTCGAGGACGGTTTGAAAGCAAAGGACAAAGAAGAAGATATGAAAATTTCTGATATCGCCGAGCTTGTCTACATTGCGATGGATATTGAAGAAGAACCGGATTTCCTTTAGAACCGCTTGGATAGCGACAGTGAAATCATCGTTATTGAGAAGTCGTCTTCCTTTCTTGTATGACGTTCAGGATCGTGTATTATAA
>JAGHBT010000210.1 GCA_021160845.1 bacterium
AATGAGTGAAGCTAAGGAAATAAAGGAATACGAACTCTTTATAGGGCCTAATCATCCGGGGATTTCAGGCAACTATTCCTTAAAACTCCTGTTAGAGGGAGACCAAATTGTAAAAGCCAAAGCAGAGGGCGGATTTCTCCATCGAGGTTTTGAAAAACTTATGGAGGAAAGACTCTTTATACAAAATGTTCCCATTGTATGCAGAATTTGTGTTCCCGATCCGGATCCGAACGAGGTGAACTATGCCCGTGCAATAGAACAAATTGCGGGAATAGAAGTTCCTATAAGAGCAAAGTACATAAGAAGTATGGTGCTTGAACTTTCCAGAATGGCATCGCATCTTTTTGCATTCGGCGGACATGCCGGCACTACAGGTCTCTATTCTATGCCCAATTGGTCTATAGCGGATAGAGATCGAATTTTAGAGCTCTTTGAAGAATTAACAGGTGGCAGAGTATACCATATCTTCACATTCCCCGGCGGAGTGCGGAGAGATTTGCCAAAAGGTTTTAAAAAACACGTAACTAAAGTTATGGATTACATAGAGAGCCGACTTCCTGAGTATGACGACCTCTTCTTCCACAACGCTCTGCTTATTAAAAGAGCAAGAGGCATAGGAAAATTGTCAAAAGAGGATGCGATAAGATGGGGAGCAACCGGACCTAATTTGCGAGCATGCGGAGTTGCCGCGGATCTTCGAAGGGACGATCCTTATGAAGCATATCCCTACCTGGAATTTGATATTCCTACCCAGGAAGAGGGGGATGCGCTGGCGCGCTTACGTGTAAGAAGGCTGGAAATAGTAGAGAGTATAAAAATGATTAGACAAATTTTGGAAGATATCCCGGAAGGACCCGTGTGGAATAAAATCCCTAACCCTTTAAAATGGAAGATTCCTGCAGGAGATGCCTATGTACGAACTGAATCGTCAAAGGGAGAGTATGCCTATTATATGGTATCCGACGGCGGGACAAAGCCTTACAGAGTGCATGTAAGAGGCGCTTCTGTAACACATGGCGTTCATATACTGGAAAATCTTTTGGAGGGTAGCAGAATAGAAGACGCATCTCAAATAATATTCAGTCTAGATACATGTCCACCTGAGGTGGACAGATAAAAACAACAATATCGGCAACCGTGACCTAAAGGAGTGATCCATGGGTGACAACAAAAAAGGAAGCATTTTAAAACCGTTCCGTGCTCTTAGATATATCGGGGAGAAACCTGTTACTATCAGGGTTCCATATGAACTTAGGCCAACGGCAGAACGGTACAGAGGTTTTCACATAAATGACTGGGAGAAATGCATAGGTTGTGGTACGTGCGCTGAAATATGTGATAACGATGCTATCAGGATGATTGAGGTCCCATATTTGGAAAAGGGTGTCGGGAAAACCAACCTGCGCCCCGCAATAGATTACGGGAGGTGTTGCTGGTGTGCTCTCTGTGTTGATATGTGTACAACGAACTCACTTCAGATGACCCGGGAATATACCCATATAGATGATGATACAAACAGCTTTTACATACTTCCCACCGATGAGGGAATGCATAAAACTGAATTTCCAACAGGCTATATAGCTGATGAAGAATTTAATTTTCTGGATCTGGATCGTACTGCTATGGAGGAACTCTCTGCAGAAGAGAGCATTTCATCATTTGTAGAGATTGTTAAGGGCTTTTCCAAAAAACAGGCTATTAAAGAGGCATCAAGATGTGTCGCATGCGGCCTTTGCACAGAGGCCTGCCCGGCACACATGAATATCCCTGAATATATAGATGCTATATGGAACGATGATGTGGAAGAATCGGCAAGGCAAATATACAAAACCAATCCTTTACCGGAAATATGCGGGAGAATATGTACACACAACTGTGAAAGCGCCTGCAGCATCGGTGTACGCGGCGAGCCTATTGCTATTCGCTGGCTTAAACGTTATGCGATGGATAATGTGCCGGAAGAGGATTACGAAAAGATAATAGGTGTGGAAATTACTAAAAAGATAGACAAAAATATTGCCATAGTAGGCGCGGGACCGTCTGGATTATCCTCTGCATACTACCTCGGGCTTATGGGTTATAAGATAACTATTTTCGATGCATTTCCTGAGCCGGGCGGGATGATGAGATATGGAATACCTGAATACAGGCTTCCCTATGACCAACTGGACAAAGATATCTCCTTTATTAAAAAAATTGGAGTCGAGTTTAAGCAAAATACACGTGTAGGAGATGAAGTAACTCTAAATAATCTCCACGAAAAATATGATGTAGTGCTTATTTCAACGGGGCTTCATCTGGGTAGAAGCACAAGGGTTCCTGGTACCGAGCACGAAGATGTTTTTCAGGCAATCGATTTGCTGCGTAGGATAACCCTCGGAGAGAATATAAAGATAACAGAAAGAGTTATTGTAATAGGTGGCGGTAATGTAGCTATAGATATCGCGCGTTCGGTTGCTCGACTTCAGAAACAGAAGTATGGAAAGGTTAACCTAACGGTAACATCGTTGGAAACCCGAGATATAATGCCTGCCGATGATGAAGAAATAGAAGACGCAAAAAAAGAGGGCATCGTATTCTACCCGGGGAGAGGACCCAAAGAGATTACTGTTGAGAACGGCAAAATAACAGGCTTGGATACAATAAAATGTACCCGCGTTTTCGACGAAAAACACATGTTTTCACCAACATTTGACGAGAATGACAAGTTTTTCATAGTGGGAAATATGATAGTAGAGGCTATAGGACAAGCTCCTGACATGGCTTACCTTGGGGATTTTGATGAAAAACTGGAACATGATGGAAGAAGGATAAAGGTTGACGAATATTATCAAACAAACCTTAAATGGTTATACGTTGCGGGTGACATTGTAAAGGGGCCGGATGTTATTAACGGTATAGCAAGTGGACATCAAGCTGCCCTTGGAATTGACCAATATCTTGCGAACAAACCAATTAGAAAAATAGAAAATGTGGAAGAGATTCTCAATATAGCCTTAAATTTCGAGGAAGAATCTTACAGAATTTACAGCAGCTATGTAGATACTTTCAGCGGTAAAATCAATACCATTTTAAAAGACCTTGCTGACAAAGCATTAAGTCACAAGGAAAGTATAGCAAAATTTAGAGAGAATAATAATGTTCAGATCTTTGCAAATAAGCGTTTGAACAGAGAACAAACCGAATATTCATTTGAAAACGTTATAAAATATATAGAGGGCAAAAACGGGAGTTCGGAAAAGGAAATTTTGGATTTCTGTCTGGAAAGAACTAAGCGGGCATATTCTTTCTATAAAAACTTTGAAAATATGGTTAAGCAAAAAGAACTTGAGTTTCTACTTCAACTCTTTGAAGATGAAGAGACAAAGTGCAAAACCCGGATTGAAGCGGAAACAAAGAGTTAAGGAGCTGTAAATGAAAAAAGTAAAGGGATTTTTACTTTTATGGTTGTTCCTTATGGCGGCATGGCTGCTTGGTACCGGAACATTTCGGATGGATGAACTTATTACCGGACTTGTTCTCTCTTTCGGTGTAACTGTCGCCTTCGCGCCTTTCAGCAGTTTGTACAGGGGAATAATAATTACGCCGAAGTCTATAATTCTTATACCGGTCTATTTGGCTGTCTTCCTGTGGGAAATGATAAAGTCTAATATAGATGTTGCACGCAGGGTTATTTCGCCTTCACTTCCTATAAATCCAGGTATTGTTCAGATTAAAACAAAATTAAAAACCCCCCTTGCTAAACTCATTCTTGCAAACTCGATAACCTTAACACCCGGCACATTGACAATGGATGTGGAGAAGGATAGCCTCTTTATTCACTGGATAGATGTTAAGACGGAAACTATTCAGGAAACGACAGAGAAAGTGAGCGGGAAATTTGAAAGAATTTTAAAGGAGATTATCCAATGATAATCACAATTTCGTTATTTTTTATAGGAGCAGCTGTTATTCTGGGTTTTATAAGATTAATTCTTGGGCCCACAATTCCCGATAGATTGCTTGCTGCCGATACCTTAACAACAATTACAACAGCTATAATTGCATTGCTGTCTTTTATGGTAATGCGTGTTATCTATATGGATGTAGCAATTGTATACGCCGTTCTTGGGTTTGTTGGTGTTGTTACGGTTGCCCGATATCTCGAAGGGGGAATATAGTGGAT
>JAGHBT010000333.1 GCA_021160845.1 bacterium
AAAAGAAAAATATCATCAAATGGGTTACGGCCAGAGTACATTCACTTTTAACTATAGTCAAAATACTCAGATTGAGACGGAAAATATTCTTGAGAATGCCTCTATTGTAAGACACGGATATGATACTAGTAAAGGGATGTATTACTCTCTCGCCACCCTGCGAAAAGACAAGTATTCAGACATTCTTTCCAATAAAATAGAAGAATCGCGGAAAACAGCAAAAAGGCTCCTGGACGATATTGATAAAGAAGAATCTAAAATTATCAAGCTCGGTAACATGTTTAGACTGGAAAAAGAAGTAGGTATTCAACAGAATGCGTACGCAGTGCTTCGGGTGATTTCGGAGAATTATTCTATTTATAAACCCAAGCCAAATCCAGTAGAGGTTCAAATGTTAATTGGAGAATTTTTGCTCAATGAATTTGGCCTTTCAATCAATATAAGTGGAGAGATGGCTAACGAAATTACAATGTTATTAAGAGATGCTTTTACGGATAAGGGGTATTCTATTTTATTAATTGGCGATAAAGTACCTGATGTTAAAATCCAGGGGAATATGCATATTAGAAAAATGCCCTCAAGAGCGGGAAGATGGGTAATTCTGAACTGGAGATTTGATTTAAATTTTATTAAAAGTGGAAGCGAAGAGGTTATTTTAAGTTACACTATACAAAACAGGCAGCAGCAGCCGTCGGTTGAGATGGCTAAAGCAAGGATACTCTATCATTTCAGGAATGAGTATGTTGAAGAAATAGTATCAAAGTTCAAACAAAAACTCATGTAATTTATAGCGAGGTGGAGAAATAATACTTTGTTAGAATGGAGATCTTCGCGTCAAATTAAAAATATTTACTTAACACAAATACAAAAAATGGTGCCGGAGGCGGGAATCGAACCCGCATGAAGCCAAGCTTCGGGGGATTTTGAATCCCCTGCGTCTACCAATTTCACCACTCCGGCTTAGTGGAAAAAATATTCCAAAAAGCGATCGGTGTCAAGAGAAGTATAAGAAGAATTGTTGATAAAGAAATTGGAAAACTGAAATTATTATAAGAATCTATTAATATAGAATAAATGTTAATGAACCCGGTTGTTTTTTTCTTTGCATGTTTCATTAATGTCTTGGTGTCAATTTTATTCTTGACCTCTTCAATTAAAATGATAATATCTCCTAAGTAGGGGTTGTAGCTCAGCTGGGAGAGCACTTGTCTGGCAGACAAGAGGTCACGGGTTCGAGCCCCGTCAACTCCACCATTTTTATTTCCCTGTCTCCGATGGAGCATGAGAAAGGCTATCCTGATTATGCAGCATGGTTCATTATGGTAGAGGAACAGAAGTCAGTATCCCTTTGTATCTTTGAGGATATTAAGTATTCGGATCTTTTTCCCCTTTCACTTAATAAGGCAGTTTATGAACTATTCCTGGGGACAGATTCACTTAGGGCTAGAATCATCAAAGAGTTAAATCCTGAAAGAGTTTATTTGCAATGCAGGCCGTATCTGTCCACAGCACTTAATGAATGTTTATCCCTGGAAAAACCTGAGTATGAAGTAACTATTAATGAGATATCCGGTGGAGACGTGTTTTTTGCTAATGGTAGAATTGTGGCGTTTGGATCTGAAATGTCGGATATCTTTAATAGTGTTGAAAAAGATCATCTCTTTGTTAAAAACGGTGTACCAGTTGCCGCCAGAATTTCTGATCAGAAAGCAAAATCTTTTATGGATTTGCTGGTTGAGATGGTGTCTGACAAAAAAGCAGAGGCTATGTTTAATAATATAAAGGAAATTTCAGAAAATATTGAAGGTTCTGATCCAATTGATCGGGCAAAGCACAGCACTAGTGGAGAACTGCTTCAGGACTGGGTGGCAAAAAATAATATTACATTGGAAGAAACTAGTCAAAAATTACTTTCCCGATATTGGCAGTTGATAGGATTGAATGGAAAATGTATTAAGGATGATTTTTCCAAAATCCCTCTAAGGGGGAATGATCCGGATTCTGAATTGTTTAAAGGCGTGGAACTAATAAATGATGCTGATATTGTTATTGGTTCTGAAGTTGAGGTTAGATCGGGAACTGTCCTTGATGCTACTGATGGACCGATATTAATTAATGATAATGTTAAGATTGAACCTAATGCTGTAATTAAGGGACCATGCTTTATAGGGGAAAAGTCAGTTATTAGTGCCGGGGCCAGAATCGGCCCTGGAACTTCGCTTGGGAAAGAGTGCAAAGCCGGAGGAAAAATAGAAGAAACTATTATAGCGCCTTATTCAAATAAACAGCATGAAGGATTTATTGGATATTCTTATATAGGTTCGTGGGTAAATATTGGCGCGGGGACTTGTAACAGCGATCTAAGAAACAATTATTCCAAAATAAGAGCATGGAACGCTGGGATAATACGTGAAACAGGATGCCGGTTTCTTGGAACAGTTGTTGGAGATCATTCAAAATTCGCGATATGCAGCAAAATAAACCCCGGTACGGTTATAGGTTTCAATTCAAACATTGTTACTTCAAATTTTCTTCCTAAATTTATCCCCAGTTTTGCTTGGGCTTTTGAGCCGGAATTTGTTGAATTTGATTTGGATAAAGCGATCGAAACAGCCGAATTAATGATGGATCGAAGAGAGTTACCTATGACAAAGGCTGAGAAAAAATTGTTCCGGATAATATTCCGCTATTGCAAACAAAGCGGCCATACCGTTTAATAGTCTTTTATACACTCGCATTAAATTAACCAAAGATTTATAAAAACCAGGAGCTTTATTTATATGAATAAAGTTACATTTAACGAATGAGAGATAAGGAGATTTGCTTGCTTTAACTATATTATACGCAAGATTAAACAAAGAACAGCATTGCAT
>JAGHBT010000180.1 GCA_021160845.1 bacterium
AACGTGTTGTCTCCCACATCCAGCTATCATAGCCGGCAATACTGTTCTCTTCAGAATAATCTAACTGAGCAGCCCTATCGTCAGGATAGTAATCCCTCGCCTCACGCCTCACATCCTCATTATACCCATCGTTACTCATATAATTACCAATGGTCTCATAATAATCATCGGAGCGCCCTGTCCCGTTAACGCCGGCAAATGCAACCGCATAGTCCTCGTACGCATTCTTGCGGGCGATTCCCTGCCACACAAAGGTTCCAAGCCCAATCCAGGCGGCTCCCTCAAGAACAAAATATATACTTGATTTAACCGAATGCCCCATTCTTCTCTGCCCAAGTCCCGGAAGAAGGAAACTTCGGGCGATTACTCCAGCCGGAGAATAATCCTGTGGCCGTTTGTAGCCATCCTTATTCTCCATCGCCTCTTCCCTGAGTAGCGTAGCGGAATACCCCGCAGTGGAACCGGAAGATAGAACACGGTCAAATAATCCCAAACTCTCACATGTCGAAAACTCCAAACTACCCCCTGAACCACTTAACAAGATCTTAGCCCCACTATCGTTACTGTCACTATCTATATTTGGTTCCCTTCCTAACGCGAGATTAATCGACCCCGCCAGCAGTTGAACGGGAAAAAGAAACAAAAGAATAAGGATTAGAATCCTGCGCAAACCGTCACCCCCTAAAATCCATAATTCAAACTTAACCTGGAACGTACGGGACTATTTTCCAATTTAAACGACCATCCCTTGGAGTCATCCCTACGACTTCCTCTGGAAGCAAGCCATCCCGCATGGACCACTGAAACTATACGTAAAGCTATCATACCCATAATATGTTGATCCGCCCTAAGGAGATACTTGTTACTCTCATCCCTTAAAGACACGAAGTGTGTCCTGTGAGGGGTCCAGTAATCAAGGTTTTCATAATCTCCATCCCAAGTTTGAGGGTCCGCGCCCTCCCAGTCATCCCAACCATAGAGAAAGGCATCGTACTTTCCCATATTCTCATAGTACTCTTCGCGATCCACCTCCTTGGCCGTATAATAAAAATACCGTTTGTCATCCTTGGCATTCTCGTTGTAATACTCCCAACTCTCACATCCTCCCAAATTGTAACAATAAGGATGACCATCAAGAAATCTATCCTCACTCCAGTGAGTGTCTCCATAATCCTCGTACTGACGCTTGAAGTCCTTGCCCTTGTCATGGTTCGAATTATATCCATACCAGAGATAACCCTCGATGGCCATAAACCCTATGGCTCGTGCCAGAATAGATTTATCCACGAAGCCGGAATCAAAATAGAGATATAACTCCCCGAGACCGGGGAAAAGGGCAGAGGAAAGCATCGAAACAGCAATTCTTTTTTTGTTCCCCGCCGGTAAAGATTCCCCTGAAGAGGAGTTTCCTAACAACATCCCTCCCACTGAAACTGTCGGATTCCTAAGGCGCTCCCCGTAGAGCCGGAGTGTTTCGGACTTTTTAAGAAGATTGACATCGAGGAAACCCTTCTTTTGATTAAAAATAGAAACACTGCCGATATCTCTCCCAACATCCTCCCTCATATCACTATAATTAAGCATCAGGCGGGAAGAAACTGTTCCTGAATCATTGGAGCAACCTGCATTCCCTTCAACCGCGAAATTCAAAACAAGTAACATAACTGCAAAAAATATCGAAAACCCTATTTTACTTCTCACTCAATTTTCTCCCGGCAATTAACTATTTAACTATGGCAAACTTTTTAGCCATTTCTGAACTTTTACCATCAGCCGTAATCACGACCCTGCCAATATAAATCCCCGATGCTTTATCGGACATCGAAACGGAGAATCCGTGCTCTTCTCCATCACCCCTCTGTATTTGTTCCAAAACAATTTCACCCGCTATATTAAAAACCTGCAGTACCGCTTCCGCACCCGAAGGAGCAACAAAATAAAAACCAACCCTGTCACCCCTTGAAGGATTTGGATATATAATCAAATTATCCGTTCTGTTTTCCCAGGCTTCAGCGGGGTGAGCCCAAGCCTCAGGTTGTGCAGCGAAGGATGTTCTTCGCCGATTCCCAAAAAGAGCAGACCAGGAACCCGAAATATCATCGGCGGTAAACAACGGTCCCACCCGCCACTCAACTGTGATTTCTTCAGGTCTGTGGGAATAATAATTCCCGTCTCCATTTTCAAGCACGTCAATATACGCGATTAGCCCCTCGCTATCCTCGCCCGCCGTTAATTCAACGGGCTGAACGATGGAAGTAGCTATCCGCTGTGGATACCGGCCACCGGCAAACTCTCCCGTATGATCCAGGATATACAACAGCCCGTTCCCGGTTACAGCCATAATGTAGGCATCATTTGAAACAACCGCGATAAAGATAGGAGATTCAATCCGTTCTTTCAATGTTGTTATATGCATATCATTAATATCACGGGGCCACCCCATAAGATTAGCGCCGGAAGGGCCTACGGCATATATCGCCTCCCCATCGGTGTAGACTATATCAAGAAACGCATCTCCGTTAATGTCAGCAAGAGCGGGTATGCTCTTTATACCTTTATCAATCTGCCTGTTAGATATAATTCCATTCTTTGAACAGAGCATAACCTGCCCGCCGGACATTAAAGTAATATATACCTCTATTCCGTCGGTGTCCGGGAGAATATCTCCCGCAAGCAAAACCATATTACCCTCTGAAACCCCGGCTGACAGAGGCAGTAATAAGGAATCCGCACTGCCCAAATCGAAATTCCACCACCATAAGGTAACATCAGATCCATTGTTGATATTTCCACTCAGATAAATCACTTCGTTTGTATAATTATTCTGATTACCGGAAGCCGCCATATTGGAAAAATTGCGGTACCCATCTGGTAATTGTCTGCTGTAACTTACCACCCCCAGCTTATCATATATAAATATCCCCCCTGATGTATCCGCGGCGGCAATAAATACTCCCTCTTCCATTTTAAGGACCATCGGATGAGTGCTTATTCCATCCATTTCAACCGGCCAGCCCGCAAATTCATTCCAGCTCTTCGTGGAAAAAGCGTGAATCACACCGCTTTTATCCGCTATTATGACCGCATCCTCTCCAGCCGAGAAACTATCCGCGAAAGCGATCGGCGTTAAGGGAAGTGCCCCTAGCGAAAATACCGGTGCTGTCTCGCCAGCAAGCCACCCCCTGCCAAGAATATCAACAACCAGAACTCCAAACGGCTCGCCGAGTGAAACCATACACGCATCGGACAATATTGCATCGGTGGCCACGGACCGGCTGGCTCTTAGGGCGGGTACTCCTGCTCCGAATGTCATAAGAGTATCACGGGAAGATATATTTTTTCCACCCTTACCCCCGATGGAACATTCAGATTACTCCAGGCGAAAGGATCGGAAAAGAGTGTATTGTTACCTTCATAGTAGGCATCGTCATACCATCCAAGACCATACCATGAGCTAGGATCACCCATATCAAAGAAGCCATTTGCCTCCATAAGCCTTATGCCAAAGATGTCCCCGGTATTTATAATGTTCTCATTCCATCTCTCGGCAATCAATCTTTCATCGATATGCCATATCAAGAGCCCGGGACCAGCGTCCGTAGAAATATATTCCGAATCTGTTGGAAGGAGAATATCGTACCCATTGGTTAATTGCCAGTCTCCGTGGCCAAGGTCATCCACGACCCCGGTAATTACAGATGTAAGAGAGTCCACCACAAAACCGCTGGGCAGCCCATTAATCTCACCGCAACGATTTTCAATAAGGAAATATTCATCATTGGAAACATCCACCCTGATCATTTCAGCGGGGCAATTCTCTACAGCTCTTAAATCAATTGATCCATCAAATGTCTCCACCGTATCGACATCCGCCCATCCCAGAAAATATCTTGACCAGGCGCATAAACCACCGGGGATTACCCCGGTAATTATATGGTACTGACCTTGTTCGTCCTCAACATAAGCGCTCATCTGCCCACCGCTGTCCATATTATCCCATATACCCACCGACGGGCCACCGGTGATTGTATTGTATAGATCCGGAAGCCCAATCTGATGGCCAAACTCATGTGCCAGAACTGCGGCAATCCCACCGTTATAACCATCCTGAACATCAGTTTCAGGGACAACTGAACACTCGGTAACAACTGACATCCCACCATCAACTATAATTTGATCATCCGAAACAAGTGAAGCAAAAAAAGAAGGAATATCATTCGGGGTGTCATTGTTGACATCACTCTGCAGACCTGCGCCTGCGTGAACAAGCACAATAGCATCAAATCCTGTAAAATCCATATACTCGTCCGCTTCTTCAATAGCGTCACGCAAAAAATCGACCAGCATCTCGAGAGTCCAGTTCCCGTATTGGCCGGGCCCATAATCGGCGATATCACTAAGTTTATAGCACGAGTCTTCCTCCGCGGGGAATATTTCCCATGTAATATCCATTTTACCGCATGATTGAAAATGATAGAAATTCTTCAGCCCCTCCATATGAGCATTAAAATACGCCTTGTTGTGTGGAGAAGGATCTATAATGGCTGTTGAGTCCGGCTTAAGCTGAAACCCACCCCCTGTGGATATACTCGAAAGACCGTCATCCCTGTCTGTCATAAACCCCACGCGTATTACCGCTACATGCCATGTGCCCGCGACTGGAGCCGCTGAGCCAAGCAGGGGCCGAAGCTGACGTTCTCTTGAAAATCCCCTTCCGGATGGAGTGTCGAAATTAAACATCCTTTTTTTGTCAACTGAAAGTGTCGGCACAGCATCTACCCTCTTCGTAATAACATAATTTTGTGAATCTATTTTCCTCAACACGGGGACAGAACCGCCACCGGAATCCTTTCCAGATAATGAAAAAGTAAAGAGAACAAGCAAAACGAAGGATGCAAACAACCCTTTACACAAAAATTTACTCAATTAAATATCCGCCTCTCCAGGTGGGTTAAAATGTAACTCCAATCGCCCAGCGGTGGACACGCCCCAGTTCAATACTCTGGGGTACACTGGCGTAGTCCACCCTAATACGATCATTAAAGA
>JAGHBT010000278.1 GCA_021160845.1 bacterium
GCGACCCCTTGCCCCCCATGCAAGTGCGCTACCGGACTGCGCCACGCCCCGACACAAAATAATCTAACCTCTACCTGTAATAATTACAAGATAAATTTGTACCGGTACATAAGTTAAAGAGTTAAGCGATAGATAAAGCATATAGAAGCAATTGAAGTCTAAATGAACTAACACACTATAGTTCATCAATAAGCTTTTTTAATTCGAAAAGTTCTTTTTTAAGCTCAAGTATGATCTTGCGATTCTGTGGATCAGAAAAGGGAATGTTAAGTTGTTGCATGAGAATATCCGAATTATTGCCCAATTCAACAAGTTTCCTTTTCGCACCGGAGATAGTAAATCCGTTTTCATGAAGAAGCTTGTGTATGCTTAATAGGTATTTAATGTCTCTGATTTTGTATGTTCTGTTTCCAGCAGTATTCCTTTTTGGCTTAAGAACCGGAAACTGAGATTCCCAGTAACGAAGAACATGGGCTTTTACACCAACAAGTTCACTAACCTCTTTTATTGAATAGTACAATTTTGTACTTGTTTTCGTCACAATAACCTGTTTTCACACCTTAAGTTTATAAAAACATCGTCTCCGCTTCTATTCAGTACATTTCTCTCTTTGCTTTTCTGAGCATCAAATCCCTAATAGCCTTTTCAGGATTCTTCCTGTGGAAAAGAACACTATAAACCTGTTCTGCGATTGGAAGTTCAACGCCCATTGATGAACCCAGTTTTACAGCCGCCTTTGTAGTTTTTACACCCTCCGCAACCATCACCATATCATCAAGGATTGCCTTTAAGCTTTTACCTTTACCGATTTGCTCGCCCACATAACGGTTTCTGCTATGTCTGCTCGTGCAGGTGACGATCAGGTCGCCAACTCCGGAAAGTCCACTGAATGTCTCTTTCTTTGCTCCAAGCTTGCATGCAAGACGCTTGATTTCAGCAAGCCCCCTTGTAATAAGAGCAGCTTTCGTATTATCACCATAACCGAGTCCATCGCATATCCCAGCGGCAATGGCTATAGTGTTTTTAAGAGCTACTCCAAATTCGACACCAATAATATCTTTGTTTGTATATACACGAAAGTTTTCAGACATAAACACATTCTGTATCTTTTCAAGGATAGATTGGTTTAATCCCGCTACAACAACAGAAGTAGGCATTTTTCTGCTTACTTCTTCAGCATGGCTTGGTCCAAGCAAGCAATTTACTAATTTCTTATCCTGAGGAAGTTCCTGTTCAAGAACGGTACTCATACGACAAAAAGTCTTATTTTCAAGTCCTTTTGCAGCATCAATAACAATAGCCTTTTTATGAAAATTCTTTTGAGAGGCAGCGCTACGAGCCACATCCCTTATAGTATGACTCGGCGTTACAAACACAATATACTTTGAATCTTTAAGCGCTACATTCAAATCCGAAGTTACGGAAATAGACCAAGGGATTGAAATTCCGGGAAGGAAACGCGCATTTTCATGATCTCTTCTGATTGCTTCTGCCAACTGGGGAAATTTCTCCCATAGCGTAACATCATGCCCATTTTCATTAAGTAAAATAGCAATAGTTGTCCCCCAACTACCCGCACCCAAGACCGTAATCTGCTCTTTTTTGTTTCCTTTTTTATTTTTTTTAGTATTCATCTAAAATATCCTTTTTTCCGTACCGACTTTAAGTCTTTTTATATTCGATCTATGTTTGTAAATAACTGCTAATGCTACAACTATGGAAAGAATAACAATAATTGTGTCTGTTTTATTTCCAAACAACAATTTCATTAAAATCAGCGATATTGGCAAAAAAATAGCGGCTGACATACTTGCCAACGATACAATCCTTGTTGATAGAAGGATCACTATCCATACAAAAAGACACACCGCAACCGCGAGAGGGGTTATCGCTAAAAACACCCCTGTTGTCGTACCAACCCCCTTACCTCCGGAAAACCCGACAAAAACAGAATAATTATGTCCGATAACAACAATGAACGAGGCAAGAGCAACAAAAATACTACCATCTATACCTAATATTGAAACGAACTTAACTGCTAGAAAACCCTTTCCGATATCCATTATGAGAACCGGTATTGCCGCTTTCGCTCCGAGTATTCTAAATGTATTGGCTGCACCAAGATTCCCGCTGCCATGATTTCTCAGATCGATACCCTTAAATATCTTTCCAAGAATAAAGCTTGATGGAATTGCTCCAAGTAAATAACTGGAAATCGAAACAACTACTATATTTCGAAACAACTCCATACTAGTGCTCCCTTGACCTAAAGTGGATTCTAACATATGTCCCCTCGAAGGTAAACATTTTTCTGATCTGATTGTTAATATAACGTCTATAAGATCTAGGGAAATAGGAAGGATTGTTAACAAAAAGGGTGAAGGTTGGCGGTTTAACGCCAGTTTGAGTGCCGTAGAATATCTTCCCTGTTCCGCCATTGTAATAACTTGGAGGATTTGTTGATGTAGCTTCGCTAATTAGTTTATTAAATTTTGCTGTAGGAATAGTCTTTTCTCTCTCTTTCTGAATTTTAAAACATTTTGGAAAAATATTTCCTATTCTCGTTCCAGTCTTTGCTGAAACAGTAAGCAGCGGAGCATAATCTACAAATGGGATTAATTGATGAACAAGCTTTTCGAAAGATCCGTAATGGAGATTTTCTTTGTTAACGAGGTCCCATTTATTCAGAAGAATTATAATACCCTTTCTGGCCTTGTGCGCGATCGAAACGATTTTTATATCCTGATGCGATATTTTGTAATTTGAAGCATCAATAACAACAAGTACAATGTCGGCATTATTTACGCTCCTTTCGCTTTTAAGACTGGTGAGGCCTTCAAGACCCCTGCCACTTTTTGATTTTCTTCTGATTCCCGCAGTATCAATAATAACAATATCTTCTCCGTAATACTTTAACCAAATATCGATAGTATCTCTTGTTGTCCCCGGCTCTTCTGATACAATATTTCTGTCATCTCCAATCAGTTTGTTTATAATCGAACTTTTTCCTACATTTGGTTTACCAATTAAAGCAATCTTAAGAATAGCCTCATCATCAAAATGAGTAATTTCCGTTCTTTGAAATTTCGCTACTACTTCATCCAGAAGATCCCCCACCCCTTGACCGTGAAGAGCACTTACACAAAAAAGATGGCTGAAACCAAGAGAATAGAAATTAGTGGATTCTATTTCATCATCTTTATTCTCAACCTTATTTACGACGCAGATCACCTTGTCTTGCATTTTACGAATTGCTTTCATAAGCATCACATCTTCCGATGTAGGCCCCGTTTTTAGGTCGACAAGAAATATTATAACATCCGCTCCGGAGGCTGAATTTATTATTCTTTTTCTTATTTCAAACTGGAGAGAATCGCTTTTCATGGAATCAAAACCGCCGGTGTCGACAATACTAAATTCCTTACCGTTCCAGATTGCTTTAGCTCGCATTGTGTCTCTTGTTACACCAGGGGTAGAATGAGTAATAGCCCTTCTCCCTCCAACTATCCGGTTAAAAAGAGTCGATTTTCCGGAATTCGGTTTTCCAACAATTGCTACAGTGTATGGGCTCTTCATGTTTTTTCTTTCTCTATATGTTGAGTATCGAATCTTCCAAAAAATTGCTTTCAGGAACCAGAATTTCTTTTTGCAATTCGTCCCGTAATTGTGACGGTAAAAAATTGTCAATCAGTAAGCCATCATGATTAATTGAATTTGGTGGCAAAACAAGACGGTCGGAGACATTTTCAGATCTCTTTACAGTCTCTATAATATCCCTTCCGGATAGCAACCCTGATACTGTCACTGTTTCTCCAAAGAGGCTATTTGGAACAGAGAGTATTCCAATTTTAAGCTTAGGAATATTTGCTTCGATCAATGGTATTATGTATTCAGTTATCAACTTGTAACCAAGTTTTCCGGTAACTATTGTAAATTCAGCGAAGCCAGTACTCCTTTTCATTAAATTCTTAATCTCACCCTTTATATCTTCGATAAATAATCTCGACATTCCCACACCGTTCGACAACTGCGGATAATTTCCATAATAACTACTGTCGGGAATTTTCTTTTCAGCCAGGAAATAGAATTCATCCGAAAGATAAAAAAACCGTTTGTTGGTTTTAGGCCATTCTGTCAGTTTCAAATCTTCTTTTTCAGCCCATTCAACAAGTTTCCCAGCCCCTTTTTTATTGAATCCTGAAATTACAGGCAGGCCCTTTCTGTGCTTTGTGAGACCTATAGGCACAATAGATACGGACTCGCACGCCGGAAAAAATTCGGCTAGTTTTTCAATGGTTTCTTCAAGAACCTTACCGTCATTTATACCTGGTAAAGTTACAATCTGGGCATGTATTGTTATAC
>JAGHBT010000122.1 GCA_021160845.1 bacterium
ATATTAGAGTCCTTTCTGTACATGGAAAAGAAGAGAAGTATAAGCACAAATATATTGAAAGATACAGTAGATTAGACGCTATTCAGGCGGCTGTACTGGAAGTTAAGCTTAGATATCTTGAAGAGTGGAACAGGGCGAGACGCCGTAATGCCTCGCGCTATGATAAGGCTTTTTCCGGCCTGCGCGGGATAACCTCTCCTTTCATTGAGGAATATAACGAAAGTACATTTAACCAGTATGTTATTCGTACACCAATGAGGGATGAAATGCGCGCCTACCTTGCTGACAAAGGAATAGGTACGGCGATTTATTACCCCGTACCCCTTCATCTCCAGGAGTGTTTTCTATTTCTTGGATGGGGTAAGGGAAGATTGCCCAAATCGGAAAGAGCCGCAGAAGAAACACTCGCGATTCCCATTTACCCCGAACTGGGTGTTCGCAAGCAGGACTATGTTATTGAAACAGTTAAAGAATTTCTTGAAAAAGGTTCTCTGTAGAAATTCATATAAATACTTGAGAGAGATTGCCCAAGAGCATTGTGGACAAGGGATATTATAATGGCAAAATTAATCATGAAAGGCTAAAACAGGAAGTGGAAATGTCAAACAGAAGCTTTGCCGGTATTGTTGTATTAATAATGATTTTTATTTTTTCGGGGTGCATGGAAGGAAAGAAAAAATCGGATCTTTATGTCATGGAGGAGTTTGAAGTTGCTTCATCGGTAGCAATTCCGGCAAAGCGGATTAAACGGTTAAAGATATTCTTAAATAATCACCCGGATCATATGTGCAGAAAATCAGCGTATAACAGGATTTTTGATACTATTGCTGAGAATGCAGGACAGCGGGAAAAGGCAATCGCGTTCCTTGACAAAAGTATAGAGGAAGAAAAAGATACGGATATAAGAGGGACTCTTTATTACAAGGAATTTACCTATTTATGGAGTGTTGATAGCACCGAGGCCGTCAATCTTGCAACAAAGCTTCTTGAGAGTGATGAAAAGGGTTTTCGCATGTTTGTCTACCTGGGTTTTGATTTAGGTTACAGAGGTAGGCACAAACTCGCAGAGGGGATGTTTAGAAAAGCCATGGATGTCGGGGCTAACCCCTTTGAAAAGTCCTTTGCCGGAGTGTTATACGGAGAGTTTCTCAGCGAGCACGGGAAGAATGATCTCGCTCTAAAAATATTAAAAGAATCAGCGGATAATGTTTTTGCCGGAAAACAGCTCGGAAAAATCCTGTGGGAAAAAGGGGAGAAAAAAGCTGCCGTAGAATCCTATATTAATCTTGTTTCGGGGGTTCCGGGAGAACGGGATGAAGTAAAGCTGGACAGTCTTTACGCTATTGTGTATCCGGGTAATGTTACAGAACTCGATGAGAAGATCCTGGAAAAGAGAATTTCCCACAAGACATTATTACATGGAACCCGATTAGTTGATACTGAGGGGAAATATTATAATCTATCTGATTATAAAGGTAGAAAATTGGTGCTGGGCGTTTGGAACCCGACTTGACCTCCATGTATTGCGGAGTTGCCGCAAATGGAGAGATTGAAAAAAATGGAGAATGAGCTTGGATTCAAGTTGCTCCTGATTAACTTAAAGGGATATTTAAACAAGACAAAGGCAATAATAAAGGAGAAGGATATTACAATTCCGATCCTGCTTGATTGTGAGTCTTACTCGCGCGGGGTTCTTCATGTAGATTATACTCCGACAACATTTATCATTGACAAAAATGGGGTTATTCGTTCAAGGCTTGTGGGGGGTTGCAAAGATTTTGAGAAAATCATGGTGGAAGTAATTAAAAGTATATGATAGACCCAATGGTGCAGTGTTGCGCACTAAATTCTCTTGAGCCAATTTGGATTTATCATACGACTGGCTGCTGCCGGTTTGAGAAGCTGTTTTTTATAGTTGTTTCAACTTTGTTTATTCTATCCAGCCATTCCGGTTCAAGGTCTTTATCCTTTAATTCCTTCAGTATTGTTAAAGCTTGCGGAGTGTTGTCCATTCCCGAACTAAGCAGTTCTGCCATTGCAATTGAAGCCTTTATAGATAGAAGGGGCAGGGGAGAGTGTTGTTGAATATAGCTGTATATATCATAGGCTTCGTTATATCTTTCCCGGTTCATGAGCCATTTTCCAACATTTAGCAGCAATTGAGGTGATGAACACTGATTGTTGTTTTGTAGAACAAACTCTTTTGCCCAGACAGCGGCTTCTTCATTTTTAGAGTCCAAGAGTAGTTTCTTAAGTGCCTGTTCACCGATTTTACGGGATTCATCTTCGAGTTCATTTTCTCTGTAGATCATTGCTATGTCCCGGAGCATAACAGTATTATCCGGTCTTTCTTCTATCAATTTTGAAAAGAGTTTTTTCGCCCTAATTGTGGCTCCTTCCCGCATCAGTTCGCAAGCTTCATTGAATCGCGGGTCTTCCAAAATGCCTGCGTCGATTTGCTTTTTGCGAACCTTCGCGTGAAGAAACCTTTTCTCAAATCCGGTCGCGCGAAAGAGGAGAGCTGTTATTAAACCTGCTATAAATCCGGCGATATGCGCGATGTAGGCGACATGTGATCCGCCGGCAAAATTAGCCAGGGATTTGAGAGCTAATTGTTGAAAGAACCACAGGGGGAGAACAACGAAGGCTGGTAGGTAAAAGGTTCCGAAAATTGGTCGAATGAAAAATAAAATGAAATAGAAGAACTTAATACGTGTTGTAAGGTGTACCACGGTAAATGCCCCCATTGCGGCCGCTATAGCTCCTGAAGCTCCGATTAGAGGGATTGTTGAACTTGAATTCTGCAAGCAGTGGGCGAGTCCGGCAAATGCTCCACCAGCGAGGTAGAACAAGAGAAAGGGAAGCCTGCCCCAGCTGTCTTCGAGCAGGCATCCGACTATCCATAGAAAAAGCATATTACCGAGAAGATGCAAGATGCTCCCATGCAAAAAAATGTGAGTAATAAAGGTGTAAGTGCGGTCCATTCTGGATGGAACAAGGCCAAAGGAATAGTTGGTTCTTCCGATCGCGATTCTGACCTCTTTTTCTTTGTATTCTTTCCACTTGTCAAAACTGTCAGCTGTTTTAATACTCCAGGTCGAGTAATAATCACGCGATCTGCTTCGAAGGGTGTTTCCAAATTCCCAAAAATCTTCTACTCCCCCTCCTTCAACCATATAAATTGCTTTGTGAAGGGTTGTTTCCAGATTATGAAGGTTTCTGGAGTTCTTGATTTCAGTTATCGCAAGTTCAATCTCGGGGCTGCAATCGTCACCCGTCTCTTCGATATCTTTGTTTTCAATAGCGTATAGGCGTATCTGCTGAGCAAATTTCTCTTTTTGAACCTTGAAAAGTGCTGCTTTATCATGCCCTGTGTTCGTGAGGGTTATAATAGCTATGAGGGTATTTATAACTATTAGGGTTATTGTCAGCTTTGGTTTGAAAGCGATTGACGATTTTGTTCCAATAGGCAGTATAAGCATAATAGCACAATTGGTTAAAGAGATGCCGGCAGAGGGGTGTAGGCCAAGGATGAGAATAGCGTTCTCTGCCGGTTCGAATTATTGCGAGTCCCTGTTTTTTCTTTATTTGTACTAATACAAAATTCTTATATTTGATTCTTAAGAAAGGGCAAGAAAGATGCCATTCATGGGATAATGAGGAGAAACGTCTATGCGAGTCCGCTCGCCAACTTATGCGCGGTTCTGAGGGGTTCTGATATTTTGTACCGGGTAGTACAGCTGAGGACGATTTTTACAGAGGTCTCGATATCTATCAAGTGTCCCGGAGAGATATAGAGTGGTTTTATATTATCTCTGGTTCTCAATACATACCCGATCTTCTTTCCCCCTGTGCTGTAGATTGGGGATTTCTGGCCTTTAAGGAGAGGGGGATCATCGCATTTACCGAATAGATGGGATTTAGCGCAACCGATTGTCGGTATGTTCAATTCTAAGCCAAGATGACTCGCGAGGCCAAATCCGCGTGGATGGGCTATCCCCTGCCCGTCACACAAAATCAAATCGGGCTTGGTCCGTAGATTCTCCCATGCGTTTAAAATCGGCGGAATTTCCCTGAAGGATAGAAGCCCGGGAATATAGGGGATATTGCAGTGTTGAGTACGGCTGCATGAATCTATTAATTCAAGTTCGGGATAGGAAAAAACAGCAATTGCCGCGAGAGCAGTCTTTTTAAAGGGGAAATGTACGTCAATTCCCGCAACCCGTTTGATTTTGCGTCCGTCCCATTTTAGTATCACTTCGCCGCGTAGTTCTTTCTGAAGTTTTATTCCCTCCGAAGGAATGAAATTATGACTATATGAGCTTATACTCTTTTTCATGTCGGACATTTTTGTTTTTTTAATTACTAAGGGAAAGTGACTTGGTACTTTCCCTATTTGTTAATCCCCGTTTAATACTATTTCGTCCCCCGGAGAAGGGAAATGCACGGGAAAGTTATTTTCCTTAAGTAGATCATACAGTTTTTCGGATTGTTCCTCTTCTCCATGTACTATAAAGATACCCTTGATTGAACCCTTCAAGGGTTTTACATATTCAAAAATTTCATTTCTATCGGCGTGGGCGCTGAAGGAGTTCATTATTTTGACATCAGCCTTTAAATTGTATGGCTGGCCGAATATTTTTACCGTTTGATTCCTTTCGGCTATACGACGTCCGAGGGTGTTTTTCGCCATATATCCAACAATCAAGATAGTATTTGCCGGATTCTCAATATTATTTTTTAGATGGTGGAGTATTCTGCCTGCTTCACACATTCCCGCGGCGGATATAATTATCATCGGCCTTGAGTCTTTGTGGAGCTGTTTTGATTTTTCCACATCTTTTATATATGTAATTCGGGTTGCGCCTAGCGGGTCATCTCCGGATTTAAAGGCATTGTACATTTCTTCATCATAACATTCAGGGTGTCTGAAAAAGACTTCGGTTAGATTAACTGCGAGAGGGCTGTCTACAAAAACGGGAAGCTCAGGGACGAGTTTTTCATTAAACAGCTGGTTAAGGTAATATACAATCTCCTGTGTTCTTTCAAGGGCAAAGGAAGGAATAATTATTTTACCTCCCCGTTTTACAGTGGAATTGATTATACCGGCCAGCGTTTCTTTCGTTTTCAGAGGTGGAGAATGCAGCCTGCCGCCATAGGTGCTTTCGAGAAACATGTAATCTATATCCGGTGGAGTAACAGGATCATTCAATATAGGAATATTCTGTCTTCCCAGATCCACAGCGTAGGCTATGCGGATGGTATCGTTTTTATCCTTGATTTCCAGGAGTGGCGTTGCCGATCCGAGTACATGCCCCGCGTCATAGAATGTAACTGAAATGTTATCTTTGATGTTTACCTTTTGCTCATAGGGATGTCCGTCAAAGTATTGAAGCGATTCTTCAGCGTCTATACGGGTGTAAAGAGGTTTCTTAGCCGGCAGTCCTTTTCTTTTATTAATTTTGTTTAAGTATTTTATATCTTCTTCCTGTATGTGTCCGCTGTCGGGAAGCATAGAAGAACAAAGATCACGCGTCGCGCTGGTGGTTAGAATTCTTGACTTAAAACCGTTTTTTACAAGATTCGGAATATTACCGCTGTGATCTATATGAGCGTGAGAAAGAATAAGGGCATCGATATCACCCGGTTCAAATGGAAAATGCGAGTTTATTTTGAAATAATCTTCTCTATGGCCCTGGAAGAGTCCACAGTCCATAAGTATTTTTGAATTGTCGTTGCTAATCAAATGCATGGAACCGGTTACTGTTCTAACAGCGCCGATAAACTTAATCCTGGTGCTCATTGTTGCTCCCTTCAGAACTGTTTGTTTGATGTAACTTCAATTAAAAGTAGGCCCTTAGTTTAATTATTACTCTAATTTTCTCTTTTCCCCTTTCAACCAGTAGTTTGAATTGTGTTCCTTCTTCCTGTTTAAATAACCGGGTTGCTTCAGCAAGGTTTTCGAATTCCGACATCTTTTTTCCGTTTATACTGATAATTCTGTCGCCCGATTTTAACCCTTTTTCGTTTGCGGGAGATCCCGGGATCACATAATGTACATACAGATATCCTGATGAATCCCGCGTTGTTTGCAGTCCGCTTTTATCACTGAGGAATGGTTTTGAATAACTGGAGTTTCTCTCCATAATAATTTGCTGATCGGAATAGTTCATGATTATTTTGAACCTTTCAAGTATATCATTTCCTATTACCCCGCTTACCCCCTCGAAGGACGCAAGCCCGCTTTCCTGTCCTGCGATAAACAGAATGGGGTTTAACATTGTAGCCCCCGCTATGTTAAGAGATTTAAATCTGGAAAGGTGCACCTCTTTTTCCCCCCCGGCGCCTACTACCGATACGGAAGCGAGTTTCCTCCCGGAAAAAAGGTTATTTCTTTCAGCGAAACTATGTAGCAACAGTGAGTTGTTGGCGCCTGTATCGATCAGAAAAGTCCCGTCAAATTCACCGTCGAGGATGCATTTAGTGGAGAACACCTTATGTATTAAGGGAGCATCCATTATTTGTCCCGTCCCCGTGTATTTGAATGAATCGGGTTCAAAGAAGGATATGGTTTTGTCCTCGTAATTAATTTCTGTGATGAAACGGCTGAGGAAATCGTAACCGAGAATTCCACTTGTTTCTATGTTTGAGAAACGAGTTGTAATGTCACCGAGAGGTAAGGCAATAATAGTTTGGGCGTTGAATTCTATTCCCTCAACTTTAAAGCCGGGGATACGGGTCATATAGCAGTAAGTAGTACCGCCAATTCCAGCGCCGGTTATCTTGTCCCCTATGGGAAATCCCAGGTTAGCTGCGAGCGTGGAATCGATTACGGTTATACCGGCGCCGGAGTCCAGGAGAAAGGTGTAGTTTTTCTTTTGAGTACCGAGTTGTACGGGGAGGTAGATGTGTTCCCCGCTGTATAAAAATGGGACATCTTTTGAAGAGTTACCTTTTATAAAGGAATAATCATCCGCGCTGACGCGTGGAGGAATAAAAACAGATATAGGAATTACAGGGTTGACATCTATGGACGTAATAGTTGTTTTTATCGTCTGGTTTATTGCCGGATTTCGTACGCTGGTTTCAAACGGGAGCATCATTTTGTTTACGGGTCTGTAATCACCGTAGTCTTGTTCGACATATCCATTTTCAGTTTCGATGATGATTTGTTCAGTAAGATATGTTTCCTTGTCCAGGTATATTTTGCAGGGATAACCGTCGATTGGGGTAAGGGATAGGATGTCGCATAATCGGCCGTTTGAGGATGTGTCGGTGCCGCTGAACCGTAGAGCGATACCTTCTTCTTCGAAGAGATATTTGTAATCATCAATGATGCATGTGGTAATCTGCTTCTTTCTTGAAGATATATCCCTGTTATAAATGACTTTCCCATTTTGATCGATCATCCAGGATGTTTCTCCATCGTAGCCCTGCGTGATTGCAAATAGTCCAAGGGACACTTCTGAGCGGTAGAGACAAGGTTTAAGTGACCATTGTTTTATAGTTCCATTCATTCCAGTGGGCATGATTTTAATTTCGGAAGAACAAATGTAGGATTTGAATGATCGTATGGCTCTTTCGCCTCCTAGGGCCTTCAGATGTTTTTCAAGTATTTTTTCAGTTTCGGTCTTTTGGCGCGATGGAGAAGATTGGGCAATAATGGGTAACAAAATAAGGATTATAATAAATATTAGCCTTTTGTTCATTTCAACCCCCTGGATCAACCCCGTTAAAATAGTTACTATCCAAATACGAGTGGGTTGCCGTTTGACAGATTCGTTTCTAATTCTTTTACCGTATTAATTTCCACTAACAACAATATTCTTTACTTTAAAAGATGGGGCGGCAATGGAACTTTTCCATTCGATATTGTTACCTATCATTTCAATATTTTTCAATATTTGATCGAATGTGCCGGCTATCGTAAATCCGTTTACCGGGTAAGTAATGCGGCCATTCTCAATCCATAGGCCCTCCGCGCCTTGAGAAAAATCGCCTGTTGACCAGTTCGCCCCCTGACCGGACAAAGAGGTTACATAGAGACCGTTGTCTATACTGGAGATTATTTTTTCCTCCGGATAAATACCCGGTTTCATATAAAAATTCGATATACCTCCGGCGCTGCCCGTTGTCGAAGAGTTGAGTTTGTTTGCTTCGTAGGTATCCATAAGGTATGTTTTAAGTACGCCTTTTTCTACTACAATATTTTTTCGTGATACTACCCCTTCTCCATCGAAGGGACGGCTTCCGATTTTTCCTATCAGAAGGGGATCATCTATCAGAGTCAGAGAAGGCGCGGCGATTGTTTCGCCGATTAAACCCACAAGAAATGAAGCCTTTTTATAGATACTGGACCCGTTTACGGCGCTAGCCACGGATCCTAGGAAATCCGCCGAGGTAAACGGGTCAAAGACCACCGGAACCTTGCAGGTTTTCGGTTTTCTACTTCCGAGTTTCCTCAGTGTGCGTCTTACAGCCTCGGCGGCAATTTTATCCACAGGATCCAGTTCGTCAAAGGAAGTTGACGCGCTATACCAGAAAGATGACTGCTTTCTTCCAGGGGTTTTTCTATTTTCGTTATCTTCAGCCGCGCAGGAAAGAGCTATCGCGTTGTAACTTTGGAGATAGGTATCGCAAAATCCCAGCGAATTTGCTATTGCTACTTTTCCTGTAACATTTGAATATGAAGAATGGTCCGTGATGATTCTCTTATCCATTTTGTGGGCTGTTTTTTCCAGTTTTCTGGCTATCTGAATCTTTCTTTTCGCGGGGACCTTCAGAATTCCAGGGTCGAATATTCCCAATTCGATTTTTGACGCTCCCAGTTCTTCTTTGTCGGGAAGGCTAAAATAGTCATCTTGTTCCATTACCTTGCATAGCTCCACAGCTTCTTTGGTAAGTTTGTTGATACTTTCAGGGGATAAGTCGTTGGATGCGGCAGAGGCCCTTTTATTGTCGATTGAAAGCATTATGTGAATTTTGCTGGACACCGATTCTTTCAGTGTTTCAATCCGGTTATTCCTGATGGTTACTCTG
>JAGHBT010000242.1 GCA_021160845.1 bacterium
AGCAATTTTTTAACAGGTTGTTATAATGATTGTCAGAAGAAAGAAAAGTGTTGTAATAATAGCAGTGATTATTGCAATCGTTATTATTACTAATTTTTGCTCAAAGGGCAAAGAGCCTGAGGCTAAAAACAACTTGGCACTTTCTAAAGGTGGAGTAGCAGTACTTGCCTACCATTATTTCAATGACAGGAACAGGATTGAACAGGGAGTCAGGGCAATAGGTACGGTTCTTTTGAATCTACCGCTCTTGACTGTAAAAGATGCATGGACTATAAGATCAGATAATTTTGAAAAGCACTTACGTTATCTTGATAAAAATGGATACAGAACTATTACTATGAATGAACTTAAGTTGTTTATGCTCGGTGAAATAAAAATTAACGGCAAGTGTGTTGCTATAACATTTGATGATGGTGACAGAAGCGTTTACAAATACGCATATCCCCTTCTTAAAAAGTATAAAATGAATGGGACACTGTTTCTTATTACATCGAAAGTGGGGCAGAATTGGGATAATCTTAATATGTCTTCGCGTGAAGAGCTATGCGAGATGAATGAATCGGGGGTTATTAATATTGAATCTCATACGCATGATATGCATTTCAAGCTGCAAGAGGGTGATACGCCACATCCGCTATTTGATATTTCCAGTGAGAAGATGGACGATAAAGAAAAGAAAAGAATATTCAATGATCTTAGAAGATCAAGATTAGCGTTGAATCTTTATCTTGGGACAGAAGCCAGATTTTTGGCCTGGCCTTATGGTTCCGGTACAGAACTTTCCGATTCACTCGCCGTAGCGGCTGGATTTGAGGGCATATTGACTTTAAGGAGAGGTAGGAATCATACGGGGGATTCTTTATTTAAAATAAAGCGTTTTTCTATTACATCCCGGACATCTTTTGCTAAATTCAAGTCGATTGTCGGAGATTCATATGAGTAGAATCGCTATTGGTTAGCTTGGATATGAGAATGAAAAATGCCGGCTCAAACATGAACCGGCATTCCGCATTGAGCAAGTGTATGTTTCCCTTTCTCTATCTTCTCCTGACACGGGTAGCGAAGGGGCTTATATGGTTGCCCACACCGCTTCGTCTCTTGCCTGTGCTTGTTCTGCCAAAATGGGTTAATTTTGGTCTGGAAACACTGCCTCGTTGAGAAATACCTCTCCTTTTATAATTTTGGGAAGAAGCGGGACGGCGGCGATCGCATGAAAGTCTGTGATAACCGCGTGCAGGGTGATCAAAAGTAGCGGTGCCGCGGGTCGGCTTATTGCGGGGTGTAGTAGTAAACGGCAGCAATCTTTTTGGTCCGCGCTTTGTAAAGCTTGTATTAACATATGACCAGTTTATCCGGTCTCCGCGGTGGCGTATTGCTATCTTTTTCCTTGAGACGGTTCTCGCGAAAGACGTGGAAGTGATGCTGAAGTTAATAGGCGTGCGATTGTGGGATTGTCTTATCTGATCCCATCGGTTGTCCAATTCATTGCTCATCGAGGAAGCCCGGGTAATAAAAACTCCATGGTCACTGGCGAAGGCCTTGCCGAGAGGAAGAATTACAATGGCCAATACTATCAGTACTAATGCCTGTTGTCTTAATAATAAACGCATTGTTTTCATTCCGATCTATTTTAACTATTGAATAACGCGAATTTAGAAATGTTTAACGCTCGCGCAGAGTACAAAAGAGGAGAGGAGAACTCTTCAATTTATAATCTTAGTTAATTCTACCATTTATTCAAAAAATTGTCAACCCTACCGGCGGGCAAACGGGAAGGAGAGATAGACGGACAATGTGATAAGGAAATATCCCAAGAAAAGCACACCTTTCACCGCAAAGTAAGGTGTACATTTATTAATCTCTTTTTCTGTTGGTTTAAATACTGAACCATTTATTTATTTTTAAAATGAAGGTGTTGTTCCCTCCGACGGAGAGGAGTTTGTCCATGTCCCTGCCGAAGCGGAAAACACCGTATTCCTCCTCGTAATCTGTAGCTTCTCTGGCCCACACAAAATAGATTGTGGACCCGGGGTTGAATTCCCAGCGGAACACAAGATTGGAGCGGAACTGTTTGTAGTTGAAATTGATGTTCGAACCGTAATCATAGGGAGTGAAACGGTCATTGTAATTTTCCGCGTGTCTATCTGCGGCTTTCCTAAAGTTTGTGTAGGTGCCCGTGGTTAAATAGGGCATGCCATAGAATTGAAGAGTCATATCGGTAGTTATTGCCAGATCAACACGAATCTGCGTTGAAAAGTTTTTTCTGTCGAGATGTCCGATGATATAATTATCGTTTATTTCCTCTATATATTTCATGTCATCCTGTGACTGTGAATAGGAAGGCTGGAGTATTATTTCGAATCTGCCGGGCGGTCTAAAGATAAGGCTTGGGCTAAAACGGTAGCCGTCAAAGCCCTCATCGTTAATGTTGTAACTTATATTGCCCTCCAGGGAAAATGTCTTTCTGCGGTCTGTATGAAGGCCGAACCAGGATATAATCTCTCCCGGGGTAGTAATAGATGGCCCTCCTTCCAGGAGGGAGTTATTCTGATGCTCTGCGTGTTTACCTAATCCGAAATATATTCCAAGGTAATCAAGTGTTTGGAGATGGCCATTGATGCTTCCGCCCGCGCCGACATTATTCAAACCATAGTTAGTTCCTTTCCATACACTTGACTCTATACTCCAGTTTCTCAAATAATCGCCTGGTTCTAATTCTATGTAGTTAGCCCATATTGCTCCAACCGTCTGATCTGTATCCCTTAGATACCCGATGTCATTTATTTCAAAGCCGGGGGTTCGAGTATTGAGTCCCATTCCGTAACGCCAGTGTTCTCCGGCGAATCTTCCGATGGTTAGGTTAGCGGAAAAACCGTTTAAATAAGTCAAAGTGGTATCTACGCCGAGGTGGTCTGCATCGGGCCGCTGGTAATATCTGGCGGAAGATTCCTGGGTTGCGGTTATTGCTTTTTCGCTTCCTCGAACATGGCTTGCCAGCAGTTTTCCCTGAATTCTGAATTCGTTGCTATGCCACCGATGCGAAAAATCAAGACCGCTCGTATAGGCTGAACTTCTCAAGGGTTCCATATCGTTATTGTTAATATCCCTGTTAACGGAGGTAAGTATCCCTCCGAAAGTGCTTCTGCCGTTGTTGTAATCTTTAAGCGCCCTCGCCACGAAATAATTTGTCATAGGTTCAATCTCCACAGTTGCTTTATCTCCTGAAGAGCTCTTTAGATATGTTTCTTCCCGGTCTGTTACAGCTTCCAATATACCGATTGACCAACCGGATGATGTTCTCCCTGTGAGTTTAGCCGCGCCGAGGATCTTAGCAAACTTAGGAGTATCTGAATAAATATCAGCCGAGGCGGTGTCCATTTTCTCCGCCGCATAAGTATCGTACGGATCAATCTGTGGGGATCTTCCGATTCTTCTGGAATAAAAAAGGCTTTCGGTATGTTGCCCGGTGAAGGATACAGGGTATTCAAAGAGATTCGCCCCCTCCATAAAGAAAGGGCGCTTTTCATTGTAATATCTTTCGTAACGTGAAAGGTTAAGCTCTGATGGGTCCTGT
The DNA here is from genome assembly GCA_021160845.1 of bacterium. Taxonomy (GTDB): domain Bacteria; phylum Krumholzibacteriota; class Krumholzibacteriia; order Krumholzibacteriales; family WJIX01; genus JAGHBT01. The sequence continues at coordinate 3,575 of JAGHBT010000242.1, forward strand.
TCAACCTGGCCGAAATCCGGGTCTATTGTTGTGTTAATGGTCATGTTACTTGTTATTCCGTATTTGATGTCTACCCCCATACGGGCGCTTAGGTTGTTTTTGTCCTTGAATGGGTTACCATCGGGATCACCCCATGTTTCGATGCCGCCGACTGTATAGGGAAGGATTTCCAGGTTTTTTGATTCAGGCAGGTTATTAAGCCCACTAAGGTTTCCAAAGAGAGATACAACCTGATCGACGTCCCTGGAGAGCGGGTTCCAGAGTGAAAGTTCGTTCTTTCTCAGGATTTCTCTTCCAACCTGAAAGCCCCAGGTATTCTCTTTATCGGAGTGGTTGGAGTAACGAAGCTGGCTGAATGGTATACAGAATTCGGCAACCCAGCAATCTTTGTTGATTTTGGTTGCCACTTCCCATACCGCGTTCCAGTTAATGTCACTCTTTGTATCTTCAGACCACATGCAATCCTGTTTAACTCCGGCGGGATTGACTACGAACTCAAAGGCTGTACGGTTATCGTTGTAGCTGTCAAACGCGATGTGTAACCAGTCGGAAGGTGTGTGGTTATCGTCTCTTCTGGAAAGTCTGGCCGATATTTGATCTGGATGTGAATCATGGGCTATAATGCCGACATATATATTTTTATCATCGTACAGTATTCTTACCGTTGTTTTCTCGCTGGAGGGCATTCCGTCATCCGGTTCATTTTGGACAAAATCTGTTCCATATGGCGCCTTTTCCCAGCTGCTTTCATCCAGTATGCCGTCTAAATGGATTCTGCCATTTTGAATCTTTACGGCGTTAAGGACACGGGGTTTCATTTTGTCCTGTAAAGGCGTTAGTGTACTGTCCCTGTCCGGTACGGGTAGCCGGCAGAACGCCCCGAAAGAGAAAATTATATTTATTCCGAGTACAAGCGAAACTAATAGAAAGGAATGTTTCGCAATCGTAGTGTGTTTGCCCATCATATGTAAGTATAAGGTTTAAGAGAGGGAAAAGTTTCAGAGAAAGTAAAAAATATTAGAATTTCGTTTATTTTATACTATGAGCAGCGGGTTTTTGATAACGGTTGTAATGTTTATTACAGCCATGAGCTACCTAAGAAGAATTGCTTTGCGGCTTATAACCCCATTTCTGGTTTTCAGTCTGTAAAGATAGATTCCGCTTGCAAGATTCTCGGGGCGCCACTCGATGGAATAAGAATTGGCTTTCAGATTTTTATTGACCAGACAATCTATTTCGCGTCCCGTTACATCGTATACGCGAAGATCTACATACCCTTCATTCGCCAGGGAAAAACTAATTCTCGTGGAAGGATTAAAGGGGTTTGGAGTATTCTGGGCTAAAGCAAAAATGGGAAGTGGATTGTTTGAATCAGTGGTATCTCCCACGATTATTGTGTCTCTGTATGTATAATGATCGTGAGATGTTACGGTCAGTACAAGTGAATCAACACCCGCGGGTATTGCTGAGAAATTTAAAATAATCTCTCCTGTTCCATCCGCGAAGCCATTCGCGTAGCAGACTCCATTATAGTACAGCGCGCCGAGAGAACCGCTAACGTCTGTTTCCACTGTAAAAGTGGTGTCGGAATGGTTCATGGATGTAGCATGGTTCACAGAAATTTGCTCTGGGGTATCGGTCCATCCGTCCATGGCGGGATCTCCAAGGAGATTAAGAGCGTAGAAACACCACCTGTGAGCGCCCGGTTCGTATTCATCGGGAAGATCAATAAATGGAACAGTTTCGTCTTTGGATCGTTGATTTGCAGCTCCAAGGGTTGTAAATCCCTCGGTAAATATGGCATCATAAAATTCTCGCTGGAAATGGTGAGAAGGGCCATTTGTTGTGCCCTCCGTAAACCATCCGTACCTTGAATTACCAAGAAATGCCGCCGCGCAGTGCTGGAGCGAAACCATTTTTTCCCCTATGCATTGATCGATGTCGAAAGAGCCGGAGTAGCAGCCATAGGAATAAATGATCGGAAAGTTCGCGTTCTCGCCGTCGTTGAGAAAATTAGAATTTGTTATATCATCGTTGTTCATTCTCATCACATAGGTCTGGTTTGCGTGTCCTGAATGAGCTATCCAGTTGCTCCCGGAGTTAATCGCGTTAAATACAGCTGTTTTGGTCCAGGGAGTGGTATCACGGTCGTAGTATTTTGTGATATTAAAATCCGG
>JAGHBT010000178.1 GCA_021160845.1 bacterium
GAAAGGCTGTCCGTTATTATAACCTGGCTCTCGCTGGAGAGAATATCACAAATCAGGCGGGCGAGATTCTAGTTAAACTGGCAGGGGTATATTCCGATGTTCTGACAGACACCCTTTCTGCTATACGTTGCCTGAAAGAAGCAGCCGGTGTTACGGACGGCAAATCAAAACAAGAGGCGTTGTTTAAAGCCGCGAGGCTGAGCGAACTGACCAATGAGCATAATTTCGCCGTTGAAAAATACTTAGAACTCATTAAAGAATTTCCCGAAGGGGATTATAGCCTGGAAGCTAAAAAACGGCTTGAACTACTGGGATTTAAAAAGCGCTGGGACAAAGATATTTCCGAGAAGCTGAAGGGTATTGCCTCAAGCGGCAAAGAGAGAAACATAAGACTCCTCGAAACGGGGATTGTTTTTTATGATGACGCCAGGGATTTCGATACTGCTATTGATCTTATTGAACAAGCCATTTCAGAAGAGCTTCCGAAGGATCTGGGGGGTAAAGCAAGATTTTATCTTGGTAAGGCCTATTTAAATAAATACAAAATCTCCGCGCTGAAAGAGAACAAAAACGAAGAATACTTTAACAAAGCGTCTGCATTTTGGCTTGATGTCGCCCGTAATTTTAATACTACCAAATGGGGCGAAGAGGCGCACAAGGCTTATCTTTCCTGTAACTTTAAGAAATGGACTCTCGATACGCGCCTTAAGAGGCTTGATGAATTTTTAAAATATTACAAGGGTAACGGAAATAGATGGTGGGCGCTTAAACAAAAAGCCGATTTTCTTTACGAAGTTGCCCTGTCAGGTAAACAATGGGCTGTAGACAGCACAATGACAGTGTGTGAAGATATTCTCTCAGCTTCGCCGCCGGATAGAATAAAACAAGATATTATAATGAAAAAGGGGTACTTATATAGTCGTATGGGGAAGAATAAAAAGGCGGCTGAACTCTTAACCGAATTTCTTTCCCTTGATTCTAACGATATGATCGCCAGAGCGCGTGTTTGTTATGACCTTGGAGAAATACATATAAGCCTTAAGGAGTATAAGAAGGCTGTAGAAGACTATGATTGCTGCTTTAATATAAATCCCAGGGGAAGGCTTGCCGAGAACTCCTATCTTCGAAAGGGTGATTGCTATTTTTTCATGAAACGTTACGAGGAGGCTGAGAAAGAATATGAAAATCTCCCCCGTGTGTTTCCCGAAAGCCAGTTGTCTGATATGGCTCAGTATAGAAGAGGGTTAACTTTAAGCAGGATGGGGAAGGCGGAGAGGGCTGATTCAATCTTTCAGGGGCTTCTTGATATGGATAACATCGATCGGGGGTTACGCGTAAAACTCCTGGAGAAAATGGGCCAAAGCTACTATTCAGAGATGAAGTTCCCCAAAGCTAAAGGGATATATAAAGAACTTGCGTCTTTGGAAAAAACTGCCGCTAATCTTACCATGTTGGCTGAAATTCTTGAAACAGCGGGAGACACGGAAGAAGCTGAAGAATCCTTTTCCAGCGCTCTTACGATAGAGGATGTCGATACCTGTCGTGTACTTAAGGGTAGAGCAAAAGTCCGCTACAGGCTTGGAAAATACGATGGAGGAGAGAAAGATCTTGAAAGACTCTGGGGACTCTGCCCCGATTCAGACGCGGTGGCTTCTGTCCTGCTCGAAAAGGGAATGATATTTATTAATAATAAAGAGTATAAGAAAGCTCGAGAAACCCTTAATTATATTACAAACAGGATCAAAGGGACTGAGTGTGCGAAGAAGGCTCTTTACTACCAGTCCCTATGTGATATCGAAGGCGGAGGATATAAGGAAGCAGAAAAGAAACTGAATCTTTTTCTTGCCGGATCGCCTCATTCTCCAATCGCGTGTATGGCATACTTCAAGTTGGCCTCGGTGGAATTGAATATGGGAAAATTGAATCTCGCGGCTAGAAATTTTTCCCTAGCCTCCGAGGCGTGCTCGGACCCGGAGCTTTCGCTTGAGGCATTTAAGAATCTTGCCCGTATTTATCAGAAGATGGAGGATTGGGAAAAGGCTTCCTCCATCTGGGAACAAATTATTGAAAGCTATCCCGCAGATGCCGATATTGTCGAGTCGCTATTTAAGCTGGGATTTTCATACAGTCAGTTCGGCCGTTATAGGTTGGCTTATGGTGTTTACAGCAGGATTCCGGCGATTGTCGTAAATGAGAAACAATTGGGCAGGGCGCATTACTGGGCGGGCATCAGCCTTAAGAATATAAGCAAATATAGAGAAGCTATAAGGGAATTCCTGCGTGTTCCTTATCTTAGAACGGGTGGAATGTGGGGTGTTACTTCAAAGCTTGAAGCAGCCGGGTGCTACTCGCAGCTGGGAAGGTATGATGAGGCGGCCGGGATATACGAAAATGTAATATCATCTCATGGAAAGGATTCGGACTGGGGGAAGGTTGCAGCCGGTTCTCTGGAACAAATACGGAATAAAAGTGACGAGCAGCAAAACAAAAAGAATGAGCAAAAAGAAACTGAGTAACAGGGGTAACAAGAATTCAGATAAGGCCTACGATTATCTCATCGTAAGAGGAGCGAGAGAACATAATCTGAAGAATATTACCGTTACGATCCCGCGTGGGAAGTTGGTCGTAATAACTGGCCTCAGTGGTTCCGGTAAGTCATCCCTCGCATTCGATACGATATACGCCGAAGGCCAGAGGCGATATGTTGAATCCCTTTCAAGCTACGCACGTCAGTTTCTTGAGCAGATGGAAAAGCCCGATGTTGATAGTATTGAAGGCCTTTCGCCGGCTATTTCCATTGATCAAAGAACAACTTCCCGCAGTCCGAGGTCAACTGTCGGTACAGCGACTGAAATCCATGATTATTTGAGAGTTCTTTTTGCCAGAGTGGGTACCGCGCACTGTCCTGCATGCGGCAGGGAAATATCGAGGCAGTCAATATCGCAGATTGTGGATACTCTTACAGGAGAGGAGAAGGGAACAAGGATTGTTCTAATGGCGCCGATCATCAGGGGAAGAAAAGGCGCGCACCGTGCCAGGCTTGAAAGACTGTCCAGAGACGGTTTTACAAGGGTACGTGTTGATGGAGAAATCTTTTCACTCGATGAAGAGGTAAGGATTAATAAAAACAAAAAACACGATATTGAAGTAATCGTTGACAGACTCACGATAAAAGAAGGAATCCGGGAACGCCTGGCCGATTCCGTGGAGACCGCGGTAAAGGAAAGTGACGGGATTATACTCGTGGGGATCGGAAAGGACAGGGAGCAGCTTTTCAGCCTGGAATATTCATGCCCCTATTGCAATATCAGCCTGGGGGAAGTTTCGCCGCGGCTCTTTTCTTTTAATTCACCTTATGGAGCCTGCCCCAAATGTAACGGGTTGGGGACAACGATAGATTTCTCTGTTGAGTTTGTTGTTCCTGATCCGGCCTTAAGTATTAAAGAAGGCGCTCTCGCACCGGTTGGAATCCTTAAAGAGAACTGGTTTGGTCAAAGATTACGGGCTCTTGCCGATGAAAATGATTTCTCTCTGGATGAGTCTTTTATGGAGTTGCCGGAAGAGATTCGGAAGATTATTCTTTTTGGTTCTGATGAAGAGCTTGTGGTCAAATATGATTTTGAGAAGGGGTCTGGCGAATATGTTACACAGTGGGAAGGTGTTATCCCGAATTTAAGGAGAAGGTATCATCAAACGGCTTCTGAAGCTGTGCGCCATTGGTGTGAAAATTACATGACTATGGAAAGTTGCCCGGAGTGCGGAGGCACAAGGCTTCGGAGTGAAGCCCTGTCGGTTTTGGTAAGCGGGAAAACAATCGCCGATGTAAGTTCGATGACAGTTGAAGAAGCGCTTGAATTTATGAATTCTCTGCAGTTTGGAGGAAATAAAAAGATTATTGCCGGTCCCCTCTTAAAAGAAATAACGGGCAGACTCCAATTTCTTATGAATGTGGGGCTTAACTATCTGACCCTCGATCGTTCTGCCCGAACCCTCGCGGGGGGGGAGGCTCAGCGCATTCGGTTAGCGACCCAGATAGGAACGAAGCTTGTTGGGGTGTTGTATATACTTGATGAGCCGACTATAGGGCTTCATCAGAGAGACAATGCCAGATTGGTTTCTACTCTGAAGAGACTGAGGGATGCAGGGAATACGGTTGTTATTGTTGAGCATGATCGTGAAACGATATTGGCGGCTGATTATATAATAGACCTTGGGCCCGGAGCTGGGGAAATGGGCGGTAAGCTTATCGCGGCCGGAACCAAAGATGATATTATAGCAAACCGCGAAAGTCTGACGGGAAGATATCTCGCGCTGCGGCAATCTTTCAAGCTTAAGAGAGGAACCGAGAGGGGAACGGGAAATAAACTTGTACTGAAGGGGGGCAGGGAAAATAATCTTAAAAATATTGATGTGGAGTTTCCACTTGGGAAGTTGATATGTGTAACGGGAGTTTCGGGTTCAGGTAAGAGTACAATGGTTGGTGATATACTCTATGCGGCTCTTCGCCGTAAATTATACAGGGCTTCCACTTTGCCAGGAGAACATGACAGTATCGAGGGGATTGAACATATTGACAAAGTGGTAAATATTGATCAATTGCCTATAGGTAGGACTCCCCGTTCTAATCCGGCCACCTATACTGGTATTTTTACCCCGATAAGGGAACTTTATTCAGAATTACCGACATCGAGGATGAGAGGATATAAGTCGGGAAGATTCAGCTTTAATGTTAAGGGGGGCAGATGTGAAGCCTGCAGGGGACAGGGAATGATTAAGATTGAAATGCATTTCCTACCCGATGTTTATGTGCATTGTCAAGAGTGCGGGGCAAAACGATTCAACCGCGAAACTATGGAGGTTACTTACAAAAATCGAAATATTGCCGAGGTTCTTGAAATGACGGTTAACGAAGCGGAAGATTTCTTTGAGAATGTCCCATCTATAAAAAGAAAACTAAATGTACTGAGAAATGTCGGGCTTGGATATATTCGTCTTGGACAGCCGGCGACAACACTTTCTGGAGGAGAAGCCCAGCGGGTGAAACTTGCGTCTGAACTTTCAAAGAGGAGCACGGGAAGGACACTTTATTTTCTGGATGAACCCAGCACAGGTCTTCATTTTGAAGATGTTAAATTGCTTATGAAGGTACTCAATAAATTGGTTGATCAGGGTAACACGGTGATTGTCATAGAACATAACCCGGATATTATCAAACATGCCGATCATATAATAGACCTTGGCCCCGAGGGAGGTTTGTTTGGGGGAGAAGTTGTTTTCAGCGGAGCGCCGATTGATATTCTTGAATGTCCCGATTCGCACACGGGGAAGATGTTGAAGAAGTACAGTAACCCGGATTGAAAACTGATTGAATTAAACAGATTTTATAGTTAATGTTAATTCTAAATTTGACAAAGGGGTAAGTAATGAGCAAGAAAACGACTCTATACAATACACACATAAACAATGGTGGGAAGATAGTGGACTTTGCAGGGTTTCTTATGCCCGTTTCTTTTGAAGGGATCGTAGCGGAACATAACAGGGTGCGGGAGCAGGTGGGACTTTTTGATGTCAGTCATATGGGAGAGATTGAAATTACAGGGAAAAGGGCGGCCGAGTTTGCCGATTATGTGGTAACCAATAATGTTGGTTCACTCGATAACGGTCAGATATGTTATACGGTTTGCTGCAATAATGACGGATATGTGCTCGATGATTTGCTTATGTATAAGTTCTCGCCGGAGAGAGTTTTAATAGTTTCCAATGCGTCTAATTATGAAAAGATATTCCGGCATCTCTCCGATGTTCGATGGGATGATGTGGAGGTTAACAATCTATCGGAGGAAACCGGACAGATAGCAATTCAGGGACCGCGCTCGCGAGAGCTTATGCTCGGGAGCAATATCTGCAGAGGCTTCGGGGATAAGGTAAGAGATCTTGATTACTACAGGTTTTTTTCTTTTGAGAAGGATGGCGAAGAGATTATCCTTTCCAGAACAGGGTATACCGGCGAGCTTGGTTTTGAGATCTATGTTCCATCCGGCCGGACCGAAGATGTCTGGAACGATCTTGAAAAGGCCGGTAACAAGCTTGGTGTGGCTCCGATTGGACTGGGGGCGAGAGATACTCTGAGGTTTGAGTCGGGATTTTGCCTTTATGGAAATGAAATTAATGAGGATACTTCCCCGCTTGAAGCCCGTCTCTCCTGGACTGTAAAGTTTGATAAAGATAATTTTATAGGACGGAGCGCTTTGGCGGTGGAAAAGGAAAACAAACCGGCGCGCAAATTGATAGGACTAGAACTCATGGGGCGTGGGATTCCAAGAACGGGGTTTAAGGTTTTTCAGAATGGAGAAGAGGTTGGTTATGTAACATCCGGCAATTATTCTCCAACCTTCCGCAAGCCTCTCGCTATAGCGTTGATCAGGCGTTCTATTCCTAAAGAGGTGAAGGATTTCGAAATAGAGATCAGAGGTAGGAAGTTAGGCGCAAAACGAATTAAGTTCCCCTTTTACAAAGGTAGAGTAAAGGATTAATCTTTTACGGAAAGGAAGGCCTGCGATGGAGTTAGAACAATGTC
>JAGHBT010000174.1 GCA_021160845.1 bacterium
AGTAAATGATTCTCAAAACTTATAATTACCCATGTAACAACTTCATAAAAAAGACAAGACAAATCGCGGCAGTCTCACTGCGCAATCTAGAGAATCCCAGTGAAATAGGCAAAGCTCCCCCCTTTAGAATCATATTTTTCTCTTCCTCCGCCAGACCCCCTTCAGGGCCAACGATTCCAAGGACCCTGTCTGATATTCCAGCGCTTTTTACCTTGTGCTCTCCACCACTCTGGGCGAGATAAATTCTTTCGTATTCAGCGAAAATATTTAAAAAATCATTAAAATAAAATATTGATTCAACTTTAGGAAAATAAGCTTGTCCTGATTGTTTGCACGCGGCGATGACTTTGCGATTTAATTTTTCTACTTTCTTTTTAGCATCCTGCTTCTTACCACGCCATATTGTTCTTTCTGAAAGGTAGGGGATTATTCTCCGCACTCCCAACTCCACACATTTTTCAACCGCTATATTCATCCTGTTAGCCCTGATAACAGGTATAGCAATATCAGGCGCGAATAAGACTTCTGCTTTCCTTGAATCAATGATCTCAACGAGACTTTCGCGTTCGTCTATTCGCTTGACCCTTGCATTGTAAATACCTCCACAGCCATCCAACAATTTAACGACACACCCCTTCTTTATTCTACTAACCACAGATAGATGATGTGACTCCTCCGCGGAAAGGTATACATCCCGCTTATCGGTATCATCCTTTGACACAAAAAAATAACGATAATCAACCATTATAACTCTGCGTGTAAACTATTAGGAATATTGCCATAAAGGTAACTTACCACTAAAGCAATTAAGAATTGACTAACTATCTGGAATAGATCTTTTTTCCACAACCCGGGGGTTTGCTTTTTATACTTTTTCCTAGTTCATTAAAAATTTCTTTATCCTTCTTAGTGAGATCCTGTGGTGTCCAAGCAACAATACGCACTAACTGATCTCCACGCCGCCTGGAATTAAGAACCGGGATACCCTTGCCCTTGAGACGCAGTATTTTATGAGAATGTGTACCCTCCGGGATTTTTATAACCGCCTTCCCGTACAATGTCGGTATTTCAACTCGATCACCGAGGGCCAATTGAGAAAATGCTACCGGCAAATTACACAAGACATCATAACCATGCCGCTCAAATATTTCATCTTCGAGTTCCTCTATCATTATGTTAAGAACTCCTGGAGGACCACCATTTGGACCGGCATCACCCTCCCCCCTTAGAGAAATATAGTTACCTGATGTCACTCCCGCCGGTATTTTTACTTCAACCGTTCTTGTGCCTGATACTCTGCCCTCTCCACCACATTTCGAACACGGATCCTTTATTACGACACCCTGTCCACCACAGGTTGGGCAAACCGACACATTAACAAATTGGCCAAACAGGGATCGGGAAGCATGTTTAACCTCACCCGCACCGCCACATGTAGGACATGTCTGTTTGGAAGAACCCTTAGCAGCGCCTGATCCATCACAGGCCGAACAGACAATCATTCTCTTTACCTTTATTTTCTTTGTAATACCACTGGCAATTTCCTTGAGCGTGAGCCTAAGATTTATCTGAAGGTCTCTACCCTTCCTAACTCTGTGCCTCACTTCACTCCTTCCCCCACCAAAAAAATCCTCAAAGCCTCCAAAGCCTCCCCCACCGCCAAAATCACGCATAAAGGCCCTTAGAGCATCACTTATATCAAAGCCACCTCCACCGAAACCTCCAAAACCCGAAGCGCCACCTGCTGCACCTGAAATACCATCAAACCCAAACTGATCGTATCTGGCCCTGCGATCGCTATCGCGGAGAACCTCATAAGCTTCGGTAGCTTCTTTAAATTTCTCCTCAGCCTGCTTATCACCGGGATTTTTGTCGGGATGATATTTTATTGCCTTCTTACGATATGCCTTTTTTATCTCATCACTCCCGGCGCTTTTATCAACACCGAGAACCTCGTAGAAATCTCTTTTTGACATGCCCCCAAATTTCTATTCATTTAACCCAATATTATAACTACTAAATTTACTACACAAGATTATCTTGCTCAGATGTCGACTGATACATCGATTCAGCTATCTTGTAAACCGCGACAGACAGTGTTTCCTTCATGTCATTTATTTCTTTGATATCAGACTTGTCTGATTTTAACAGCTTCTTTAATTCTTCTAAGCCCGACTCAGTACTCCTCTTGTCCTCATCGGATATAACTTCACCCTGCTCTTTTAATGTAAGCTCGGTTGAATATATCAATATCTCAGCTTCATTGCGAATTTTTATTAAATTCCTTTTTTCATCATCTTCAACAGCATACTCTTCCGCTTCATTTACCATATCCTCAATCTGTTGATCCGAGAGCCCGCTTACCACCTTTACTTCCATCTTCTGTTCCTTGCCGGTTCCCAGATCTTTTCCGGATACATGCACAATACCATTTGCATCAATGTCAAATGTCACTTCAATCTGAGGAACCCCGCGGGGAGCAGGCGGAATCCCAACAAGATCAAATTTCGTCAAAGTCTTATTGTCCTTTGCAAGCTCCCTCTCACCCTGTAGAACATGGATGCTTACGGCCGGTTGATTGTCCGTTGCCGTTGAAAAAATCTGACTCTTGCTAAATGGAATTGTTGTATTTCGTCCTATCAAAGTAGTCATTAACCC
>JAGHBT010000228.1 GCA_021160845.1 bacterium
GCAAACCTTTTGTTAATTAATTTATAGGATATCCAATAATCGGGATCAAAGTTGCAGTATGACTGAAGATCGTGGAATAAAGGCCATATAACTTCGTTTGAAAATCCGAGATAATACTTCTGTACTTCTTCCTCTGTCATCTGAACAGCTTTCATAGTGTAACCAGCTTTTTTGGAAGCAGCTTTAAGAGAAGTGGAAATGTCTGATAGTTCAAATGTGCCCGGCCATCCTACCCAAAGACCACCCCTGTCCTTAAGAACAGGCGCCAATGCGGTAACCAACCCTCCCGAACCAGCTTCAATTTTATAATTATTTCCACTCTTTTTAAAAACAAAGGGCAGTCTGTTGGAAGCAATAACTAAGCGTTCAGTGTTTTTTTTCATTATTTTCCCCAAATACTCGAACTAAATTAGATAGGAATTCAAGAAGTTCATCCGGAGGCTTTATCCAAATATCAGCTTCAGTGGGGCGGTATTCAGATTTAACAAGAATACTAAGCCCCTTACCTTTAAGCACGCGAAAAGCGTCTTCATCGGTAAAATCATCTCCCATGTATATTACGGGTAACCCGTGAGGATATTGATTCAGAATGAATTCTACCGCGGTTCCCTTGGTGATTCCTTTAGGCCTTATCTCTATACCACCGTCAAACTCGGATATTGTCAAGTCTTTTCCCTTGATGATATCATTCCATATCTTTTTGGTTCTGGTCTTAATGAGCTTAATTTCCACCGCCGGCAGTCCTCTCCAATGCAACGCAAGCGAAGAGTACTTCTCTTCGCAGTTATTCCAAACCCCTTCTTGCCGCATCGCTAAGGTTGCTTCGTTCAGGGCTTCTCTTGTTTCGGAAGGAAGTCTGATCGTTGTATAATCTCCATCGCTGGTTATTCTTTCTGCTCCGTGACAACCCCAGATTTCCGGGTACTTATCGAGATTAAGCAAAGCGTGTATATCTTTCACCGTCCTGCCGCTTACTATTATGGTTCTGCAATTATCAAGATCAATTAATTTTGTCAATATTTCTCTAATACCAATATATGGGACGGCCTTTTCACGGTTTTTTCTGAAAGGAGCAAGAGTTCCGTCATAATCCAGAAGGATTACGTTTTTTGGAGCTATCGCGATTTTTCGAAGAAAACCGTCAACATTAATACTATTCTTCAAAATTTTCATAGTCTGTATTGTATCATGAATTTGACCGTTATTACAGCTCAATTCTTTCTTTTTGCGCATGGAGCAGGGAAACCATAACGGTTAAATATTCACGCAGATGCCTGGTGAGTAGGAAATTTTCCTTGACGAATTCTTTTGCTTTTTTGCCCATTTCGTTTAATTTGTCCCGATGAAGAAGAAGGTATCGAGTTCTTAACGCGGCTCCTTCAGGTGTCCTTACGAGAAATCCGGTTTGATGATTAACAACCTGAATACGTATTCCTCCAGTATCGCCACCTATGATCGGTTTACCTTTCCACATTCCTTCTGTAACGGTAAGGCCAAATCCTTCGCGAGTTGATTTTTGAAGTATAATGTCTGATGATCGCTGAAGCGCGTTAATTGATTTATGGGCGTCGGAAGGTAGAAGTAGAATATGAATATCAGGATCTTTTCCAGCCGTTTCACGTACATCGTCAATTACACTTTGCGATTCCGGATCATCGGTAGCTTCTCCTCCAGCGAGAACAAGCTGAAGATCGGGTACAAACTTTTTGGTAAGCCTGTATGCTTTAATGACACCAACAGGGTCTTTAAAATAATCATAACGCGATACCTGTAACATGGTTGGCCGTTTTGTGTCAATCCCGAACCCCGAGGCTATTGTTTCTATTTCCTTTTTATCCAATTCGATATTTTTTTCGCTCAGCGGGTCTATGCTCGGAGGAATCAGGTACTGTACATGAGGTAAAATCTGGGAGAAGGCTGGAATTGAAAAAATACTGGCATCGTAGTTTTTAATATATTTTTTGATATATTTCCATATCGTTCTACTTGGATGACTTACGTCAATGTGACAACGCCATATCCATTCCCCCTTTCTGTTGGGGAAAGATTCGAGTAAAGGGACAGGTTGTGGATCGTGTATAAACACTATATCAGCGTCATTTAGAGTGTTACTCAGCCTTTCAGCGTTTTTCCTGTTAACATTTTCATACTCTTGGAGAAGAAATTTCGATATTTTAATATTGTTTCCCTGCAGGGCGTTATGAAAATTTTTGGTGCATTTGAAAAAATCCTGGGTTCCTTCTATTACTTCCCAGCTCACATTTATACCAAGTTCTTTTTTTAGTGGAATAAGTTTATTGAGAATCTCCGCCACACCGCCACCCTGTTTTGTCGAATTAACATGCACGACTCTTATACTCTCGAGTAACGCGGTTAGTTGATAAAGCTGATCTATTACTTCGTTGCCAACAATTCCTGCATAGCGGTCGAGCAATATACTCATTATTTATTCCCCCTAAAATAGTTTTTTACTATATGAGCTAGTTGAAATCTGATTTCGGTTAGTGAAGAGAAAAAGGGATCGATAGTTGACAACAGATATATTAAATCATTGTACTTACCATCAAATCCATACAACCATGAACTGAAGTCGTCGATATTCCCAAAGGTCCTTCGTCTTGAATCGATAAAATGATAGAAGATACTGCTCAGTGTCATTTTAGGAATAACATAGGTAAGATCATCAGCTTTTTTAATAGTTTTATTGGTGTCGAATATTACAATTTGAGAGGTTATGAAATGAAACTGTTCGTCTATTTTGCACCAAGAGAGATGTTGCAGTTCGTCGAGCCTTTCCTCGACAATATCATGTAGCCTCTCGCGCAGTTCTTCAAGATTAGGGTATTCAGTGGGGTTGATTATTCCAATTCGTTCTGCTAGTACTTTGTCATGAAGTGTATGTCTTATCCATGAAGCGAAATCATTGTTGTATTCAGGATCGTCGAATCGCGGCTGAAGAAGTCCTCCCCAAAAGTGATAATACAGGCTTCCTGATTCCACTTCTTCGATATTCCGATCCAATTCTTTAAGATTTTGAGATTTTTTTCCTGTTGCCAGTGCCGCGAGAGCGCAGTCCTTTATTTTAAAGGGATTTTGTGTGTTCTTTCCTTCAGCCATTATTTTGCTCCTTAAAACACTAAATTATAGACTCCTCATTTTTGCGCTCACAATTCATCAGTATTGCATATTACTAACCGAATGCAACATTTATTCCTTGAAAATATAGGCAAGGGATTAGAATCGTTGAATAATTGTTAATTATATAATATGATTTATAAATCTGTCTCGCTATATTTTCTTGTCCGGCTGCAATATGTTTGCTACATGATGGTAAAGACTTATGAAACAGAAATGCTAAAATCTATTCAATTTTATATTTTGGA
>JAGHBT010000130.1 GCA_021160845.1 bacterium
AAATTTAGATTTCAAGGATTAAAAATTTAGCATACCTTTAAAAAGTCAAATTTTAGAGGGCGTTCTGTAAAGAAGAGATCAGGGTATTTTCAATGCTTGAACAATTGTGTAAATATGTGATATCCTACATATATGTTTTTATATAAAGCCTTAAAGGAATATCTGATCTACATTGCTATTGAAAGAAGGGTGTCCGCTCAAACACTGAGGGCATACCAGGGGGATATAACTCAGTTTTTCGAATATATCGAATCGGAATTTTCCGAACGTGCATTGCTGGAGAACATCGATTATTTAGCCGTAAAATCCTTCCTGGCGAATCTATTAAAAAAAGGTTATTCAAAAAACAGTGTTTCAAGAAAGTCTGCTTCGCTTAAAAGTCTTTTCTTCTTCTGTAAAAAAAGAGGGTTTATAGAACATAATCCGACAATTGGTCTTCGGACTCCAAGAGTAGATAAGGAGCTCCCCGTTTTCGCCAACCTACAAGCCATTGAAAGGATGATGGAATTGCCTGATATGACTGATAGAAAAGGATTGCGTGATAAGGCAATCCTGGAACTTTTGTATGGCACTGGAATGCGGCTTTCCGAGATTACCGGGTGTAATATAGGAAGCTGCGATTTTGCAAAAGGGATTATAAGGGTTTTAGGAAAGAGGAGTAAGGAGAGGTTGTTGCCTCTATCGGGAAAATCAGCCCAGTCACTGAAGCTTTACCTTCAGGATACGCATAACCTACCTAGTATCGCGTGTGAAAACAGACAACTTTTTTTGGATTTCTTTAAAGATAACCTGGAAAAATCACTTTTCCTGGGTAGAGAGAACAAAAGAATAAGCAAGAGGACCATTCAGAGAATAGTAGGGAAATATTTGAAGCACGCAGCGAATTTATCGAAGATGAGCCCGCATGTCTTAAGACATTCATTCGCCACACATCTTCTGGACGCGGGGGCGGACCTCAGAGCGGTTCAGGAACTGCTCGGGCATGTTAACCTGTCTACAACTCAAATCTATACTCACGTAACAACCGATAAACTTAGAAGAGTTTATGATCAGGCGCATCCGAGGGCATTGGATGATTGACTTGTTGATCTTTGCGTTTATACTCTGTTTTTAAGCAATTATCTTGAATTGAGTTGTAATTTTAAGTTTGTTAGCGCTGATTATTAATTTGTATGCGTTGATACAGATCGGTTGTTACATATCGGTATTAGAAGCTTGATTTATTTAATAATTTTATGATATTAGGTAACATACAAGGAAAGGAATTAATATGTTTAAGGGAACAACAATAATCGGTGTACGACGCGGGGCGCATTACGCGATAGGCGGAGATGGACAGGTTACATTTGGGGATACTGTTATGAAGCATGGAGCTGTTAAGGTAAAAGAGATAAGCGAGAGTTCTGTTATAGCGGGTTTTGCGGGCAGTACGGCCGACGCGATGACGCTTTTTACCAAGTTTGAGGGCAAAATAGATCAGTACGGCGGCAATATTGTTAAGGGAGCGGTGGAGATGGCAAAGGAATGGCGAAGTGATAAAATACTCCGTCATCTTGAGGCGCTCCTTGCGGTTATGGATAAAGAGCATTCATTGATAATTTCGGGCAAAGGGGATGTCGTTGAACCGGATGATGGGATTCTGGCAATTGGCTCTGGGGGACCCTACGCTCTCGCGGCCGCGAGAGCCCTGACCGCGAACACAAAACTTGGAGCCGAAGAGATCGTAAAGAAATCGCTTGAAATAGCATCGGGAATTTGTATTTACACTAATAATAATATAACTACTCTGTCCTTTTGAGGAGATTGATGATATGGAAAAACTTATTCCAAAAAAAATAGTTGAAGAGCTGAACAAATATATTATAGGCCAGGATGAAGCGAAAAAATCTGTCGCCATAGCGTTAAGAAACAGATGGAGAAGAAAGAATGTTGAAAGTGAGATTAAAGAGGAAATAGTGCCGAATAATATTCTGATGATTGGACCCACAGGTGTGGGAAAGACTGAAGTAGCCAGGCGGCTTGCCAATCTTGCCGGGTCTCCATTCGTAAAGGTCGAAGCGACTAAATTTACGGAAGTTGGTTATGTTGGAAGAGATGTGGAATCTATGATCAGGGATCTTGTTTCCATAGGCATCAATACTGAAAAAGAGAAAATGTTTGAAGAAATAGATGAAAGGGCCCATAAAAATACTATAGACAGACTATTGGATATGCTTTTGCCATCCTCAAAAAAGGGTTCAGATTCTCCGGATGAGGAACAGGAGGAAAGAAGGGAAAGAACAAAGAATAAACTCAGGGCAAAGTTGATCAACGGAGATCTTGATGATAGAAAAGTAAATATAGAAGCTGCAGATCGGATAAGGCCTATTGTTGAAATATTCTCGGGAAGCGGTTTTGAGGAAATGGGATTTAATATGCCCGAAGGTCTGGAAAAGATATTTCCTCAAAAAAAGAAAAACAAGAGTGTAACAATAGAGCAAGCAAAAGAGATTGTGCGGAGGAAAGAAAGGAAAAAGCTTGTGGATAGGAAA
>JAGHBT010000265.1 GCA_021160845.1 bacterium
GCCAGTATACTTATTATTAATGATATTACTCCACCGACAATAAATGTGTGAATGGCGGTGTTATCGGCCCCTGTTTGATCATTCATTCCTATACGCCGCGAAACGGCGGAGCCGCCCCCGATCCCTATCCCGGCACCCAATGCGACAATAGCCATAAAGAATGGAAAAAAGAGTCCAACCGCGGCAAGTTCGTCAGCGCCCAGTCCCGCTACCCAGATACCATCGGCAATATTGTAGAGGGCTTGAAAAAACATGCCCAGCATCATGGGGGTTGAAAGCTTCAGGATCGCCTTTTTCGGATCTCCAAGAAGAGTCTCGATTCCTTTTGTTGTTCGTTGCTCCGCAGTCATATAGCTCTTGTTTCTTACAGATGTAATTATTTGTCTTTCCAATTCCACCATTTGAGGAATTCCGGTTCATGGACCGAATTGCTCGCGTAATAAACTGAGCAACGAAAGACATATAGAACGCATCGATCAATATGTCTTTTACGAAGAAGAGTTAAATTTTCATACATTTCTTCCGGATCTTTTCCTTTAAGCTCATTTACATTTCTATAACCCAAATCCATAAAATCCTGAGCAATACTAGGCCCGACCCCTGGAATCACTTGAAATTTTTTCAATATTTCCATTTCAGCCCTTTTTTAAAGGGGAATCATATATATGAAACCAAAGAGATTATAAGAGGGATTCATAATTATCGTAATTTTTTTGCTGTGTTGCAAAAACCCCGATCCCTTTGCTGTGTTACTAAAGCCCCGCTCTTTTCTTGCGCTGATTCGATTGTTCTGATTACGGGTTGTCAAACTGCGTAAATTTATTATAACGAATCATGGAGGATAACTCTTCCCCGTATTCTTCTCGTTTCTCAGAGTATTTCTGCAATTTTACTACAAGCTTAAACGGGTCATTTGTCTCGATTCTTAACTTTCTGAACTCTTTAAATGCGACACCTCTACCTATAACTCGATAGTAGTCTCGAATGGAAGTTTCAAGATCATCATATTTTTTTACCCAAATGATTTTGCCCCCCCGTTTTTTGCCTGCCTTAACTCGTGATTCATTTGGATCAAATGACCACACACCAAACACATTGTTGGCTTCAACAAAGAACCTGGATGTTCCCCAGGAACTCTCTAAAGCAGCTTGGGCAAGAACAATACTTACAGGATGGGGTTTTAACGCCATCAACAACTCTTTATCCGTTTCAGCTCTATACTCTTTCTTGAGGTTGTCTATTTGTGTTTGGTGTTCTCCATTCTCTATATTTTCTGAAACTCTTTTATATTGCTGTTCCAGTTGTAAAAAGACATGTTTTGTCGCAGGTACTAATAATTGTTTAAAGCGCTCTTTTTTTTCCGGTATTGTCATCTTATCGGGTACAATAGACAGTGAGTATTTTGCTTTGTACCCAAGGGGCTGTTTATTCAGACTTTTGTCTTTCTCTTTATGTATTGTTCTGTGTACTATAATGAGACCTAGTACTAAGGCCAGTAGCGCGAATGAGCTTGATATTAAAAACGATCTTTTTTTCATTCCGCTTCTTGGTTAAAAAATCCCCTGTAACGATTACTTTATTTAACTGTTGTTATTGCAATTAGTTATTTACATGTTGATGATATTATAGATGTACCAACATCGCAAGTAATTTATTATCTCCTTCCCATGTAAATCACAAAATATAAAACCCCTTTCTTGACTCGGGATTGAGTGAAGTTTATACTTAATCTTGTTTTTATAAGGAGGAAATCGGATTGACTGAATATCAAAAAGCAATGAATGGGGAGATTACCACGTCGCTTAAAGAGGTGGCAAAGAATGAAGGAATGGACCCGGAAAAACTTCGTAGACTTGTGGCTGAAGGAAGGGTGATTCTTACAGGTACCGCTCGTGAGCACTGTGGGGTTATTGGAATAGGCGAGGGGCTTACAACAAAGGTAAACGCGAATATAGGGACGAGCCCTGATCATGATGATGTAGATATTGAACTTGAAAAATTAAGGGTAGTGATAGAGGCAGGAGCAGATGCTGTAATGGATCTTTCTACGGGTGGCGATATCGATTTAGTAAGAAAGAAAATCCTTAAGGAAAGCACAGTTCCAGTGGGGACCGTTCCTGTATATCAGGTTGCCGTTGAAGCCGCGAAACGGGGTGAAGGAATAACTGACTGCAAGGTGGATCACTTTTTCGAAGTTATAGAGCGACAGGCAATCGAAGGCGTAGATTTCATGACGGTACATTGCGGACTTGTTGCCAGGCTCTCTCGCGAGGTCGCGAAATCCAGATTGGCCGGGGTTGTTAGTCGTGGGGGGAGTCTTCTTATGCAGTGGATGGCAAGAAATGGCGAGGAGAATCCCTATTTCGAACACTTCGACAGGCTTCTCGATATATTGGAAAAATATGATGTGTCCCTGAGTCTTGGAGACGGGCTGAGACCAGGAGCTGTCGCGGATTCTACGGATAGGGCTCAGATTGGTGAATTGCTCGTTATTGGAGACTTAGTAAAGAGAGCCCGCGATCGTGGTGTGAGTGTTTTTGTTGAAGGACCCGGGCATGTTCCCCTGAATGAAATACACACTAATATGCTAATTCAGAAAAAGGTGTGCGAAAATGCTCCATTTTATGTTCTTGGCCCAATAGTTACTGACGTAGCCCCGGGGTATGATCATATTACAGCTGCTATTGGTGGAGCGGTTGCAGCGTGGCACGGAGCCGATTTTCTTTGCTACGTAACACCTGCAGAGCACCTGCGTCTACCATCGATAAAAGATGCTCGTGAAGGTGTGATTGCCACGAGGATCGCGGCTCACGCCGGTGATATCGCTAAGGGTATCCCGGGAGCCAGCGGATGGGACAATTCTGTGTCTATCCCGAGAGCAAAGCTCGAGTGGAAGAAATCTATTGAAAAGAGCATTGATCCGCAAAAAGCAGAGTCACTTTATGATAAAAGCTCGGGTGGTGATGATGAATTGTGTACGATGTGTGGGGAATTCTGCGCGATACGCGGGACGATGCGCAGCAGAGAGGATTATGAAAAAAGATACGGAGATTCATAGTTTATCCGTATGATGACTTAATAGAAAATCGTTTGTTTATTTTATAGTCCTGTTTTATCCGACAGATAAAGCTGTATAGGATATAGAAGATTTATTGAAAGAGTTAGTAGCGGATTTTCGGGATGCGAGAGGGTTTATATAAATATTCTATGTTGGGAAATGACTCGATATCTCTTGAACAAGATGAAATAGATCTGTTTGCCTCCTATTTGATGGGTGGGGTTACAAATGGATTAGATCCCGATAAGGTCTCCGCCTATATTATCCGAAGGCTTTCGCGGAGCATGGTTCCCCTTCCTTTACTTCTGACAGTTGCCGCAAGAGCTAATTTTAAGGGCTTACCCTTGATTGAACGCGTTGCCGCTGCTTCAAGAAGAGACAATTCCGGTGCCATTTTTGCAAAGGGACAGGATATCGGAGGGGGGTACCCGACTGACAAATCTGAGGAATCTACCCTTGAAGCGCGGAAATATTCTCTGGAAGAAGCCTTTGAATCTATCTTTGAGGAACTTGGTGAAAGGCGACTCGACCAGCTCGAAATGGCATTGGCCACTATGGATGCCTTCAAAGGGAGTAAGGCCGCCTTTATTGAGGCGGGAACAGGAACCGGCAAGTCTCTAGCGTACCTTGTTCCTGCTGTTCTATTCTCTCTTGAAACGGGTAGACGCATTATTGTTTCAACCCATACGAAGAATCTTCAGAATCAGCTCTTTGATCGGGAAATAGGGCTGGTAAGGGATATATTGGGTTTGGATATTAGCGCGAAGAGATTGGTGGGAAGAGAGAACTATATATGTGCCCGAAGGTTAGTAGCGGCAGTAAGCAAGCTTATGGATAATAGGCCCAAAGATGCTCTCGACCTAGCTCTGTCGGCTATTTTTTCTGAGATGGGTATTGTTGAGGTTCTTCCTGCCCGGAGGCTTGAAATAAATCCTTACACCTTGTGTGCTCCTGCAAGATGTTTAATGAATGGCTGCGTCAGCGCGGAGACCTGTCCACTGCTTATTGCCAGGGGGGAGGCCGCCGGGGCAAATATAGTTTTTGTTAACCACGCACTTGTTATGGCGGATTATGGAGGAGGCGGGGGAATCCTTGGAGATTACCATGGTGTTATTTTTGATGAAGCCCACCACTTGGAAAAGTGTGTTATGGAAAACTTATCGGTGAGAGTTGCACCACATGAAATATCCGGGATATTAAAATGGATAAAACCGGTTAGTACGCTGGATGATAGATGGAAATTCTTACTGCGCGAACTTGAAACAACTCCGGGAAAGATGGATTGGGAGGGGCGCATACTTAA
>JAGHBT010000106.1 GCA_021160845.1 bacterium
AATAATCTCTTGGGCGGGGTGGTGCTGCCAAGAAACGTCACCTTGAGAAATCCGTCCCGGCTCAAATCCACCTCCGCTATACCAACCCCGGCTGCACGAATTTTCATTTCCACAACCTTTAATAAATTAGTTGCTGGTTGAGGGAGAAGCCCGAACCTGTCTCTTAGCTCCTTTGTCATTTCATCTAGTTCAACCCGCCGGGTTATTTTACTGAGGCGCCTGTATATATCCATCCTTTCTTCCGAATCCGATATATAACTCTCAGGCAAAAATTTCTGGGTTTTTGATCTAAGGCTTATGCCTATATCCTCCCGCACAGCCTCACCCTTTATCCGCGCGACCTCCTTCTTGAGCATACGAGAATACAAATCCAGCCCCACGGAGTTGATCTGCCCAGATTGCTGGTGTCCAAGAATATTCCCCGCTCCCCGAATCTCCAGGTCCTTTAAAGCCACCTTATACCCGGCGCCCAGATAATCAAATTCACTTATTGCCTTAAGCCTCTCAATACTTTCAACTGTCAAAGATCGGTTCTCCGGAACAAGCAGAAAAGCATACGCCTTTCTGTCGGATCGTCCTACTCGTCCTCTCAACTGATACAACTGGGCAAGCCCCAATTTATCCGCATTATTAATAATAATCGTGTTTACATTGGGAAAATCAAGCCCGGCTTCTATTATCATTGTACAAACAAGAACGTCGAACTCTCCTCTCATAAAATCATACATAACCTTTTCAAGCTTCCTTCCGCTCATTTGACCATGGGCATGTGTTACTTTTACGCGCCCGGGAAGCAGACGTTCCAAATATCCCTGCATAACTTCAATACTTTTGACCCTGTTGTGGACAAAGAAAACCTGCCCTCCCCTTTCTATTTCTCTCATAATGGCTTCTTCAATCCGTGAATCATCAAATGGAAGAATCTCAGTCTGAATAGGCAATCTATTCCTTGGGGGTGTATCGATAACCGAAATATCCCTTATTCCCGCGAGGGACATATGGAGGGTGCGCGGTATCGGAGTTGCCGTCATGCTCAGAACATCCACATTTTTCTTCATTTTCTTAAAGGCTTCTTTCTGCTTGACTCCGAACCTGTGTTCTTCGTCGATAACAACAAGACCGAGGTTATTAAAATCGATGTCTCCTGAAAGAAGCCGGTGTGTTCCAATAACTATATCAACACTGCCTTTCGCTATCCCTTCCAACACCCTTTTTTGCTCGCCTCTCGATACAAACCTGCTTAAAACAGCAATATCCACGGGAAATCCTCTAAGCCTTTCTCTCAGCGTTTCGAAATGCTGCATCGCCAGAACCGTTGTCGGAACGAGAAAGGCGCACTGTTTCCCGGAGAGTACGGCCTTAAAAATCGCCCTGATTGCCACTTCTGTTTTACCAAATCCCACGTCTCCGCAAAGGAGCCTATCCATAAGCCGAGGGCTTTCCATGTCCTTTTTGACATCTCCCGTTGCCTCGAGTTGATGTGGGGTTTCCTGGTATGGGAACAACGCCTCCATCTCGTACTGCCACGGCTTATCAAGATCAAAACTGAACCCCTTAGCGACTTCCCTTGAGGCATACATTTCAATCAAGTCTCTTGCTACTTTTTCCGCGTTCTTTCGCGCTTTCTTTCTTGTCCTTATCCACAATCTACTTCCCAATGCTGACAGTTGCGGTTTGATCCCTTCAGCGCCCGCATACTTTTCAACCATTCTTAACCCGGCAACTGGAATAAACAAGTGGTCTCCCCCCAGATACTTAAGGCTCAGACACTCCGTTTTCCCATTTGCCATTTCTAGAACTCTCATGCCCATATACCTTCCAATTCCGTGATCAACATGCACAACAAAATCCCCGGGTTTAAAATAAGAGGGATCATATGTCAAAGACCTGCTGCGGGATTTTGGTTTTTTGTAGGCCCTGTGAAATCTTCCAAATATCTCGTCTTCACTCAGGAAGAGCACCTCGGCTTCGGGCCAGCTGAATCCACTTGATATTTCTCCAATCGGGAAATCCATGTCGATTGCCACATCTTCGAACATCTCTTCCATTCTTCTTCTCTGTGCCCGATTATAGCAAAAAAGGAAGGTTTGAATTCTTTCCCCCGTCAGCCTTTTTATCTCCCCGGATAATTCATCAATTTTTCTTCTATAGTTCTTTGCCGGAATCGTAGAAAATTTAATATCGCTTTCCGTCTTCAAATCACACAGCTGTAAACTGTTAGAATTCTTAAAAAGCTCTCTTAGCCTTCCTTCTCCTAGATAAACCTCCGAGGGCTCCGGATATATTCTGGCCTCTCCCTTCGAATTTTCAAACCTCCGCTCTATTTCCTCACGGAATCGGTTCATTCCCACATCCAGCCGCTCATAATCTGCCAGTATAATCAGAGGCTCCTCGGGGAAATATTTTAACACCGATCCTACTTCGTTCATTACTGACGCGTAATGCTCCATCCCAAAGAAGGCGATCCCGCTTTCCAGCCGATCAACGGGAAGCATCAATTCACGTTTTCTGCTTAACGGTTCTTTCTCTACCCTTGATTCCAGCATTCTTTTAAGGCGTTCTGTCCCTTTATCATTTACGACTATGTGGCTCGGCGGCCTGACATCTACAACCTCTCTCGAACCCTTTGATCTTTGGTTCTCAATGTCGAAATCCCTTATTGAAATTATCATATCATCGTCGAACTCAATCCTAACGGGAGACTGACACCCGACCTCGAAAATATCCAGAATAGCTCCCCGAAGAGCGTATTGCCCCTTACTCTCAACTATCTGATGCCTGTCATACCCGAGAGCCGAAAGCCTCCTGGATATTGATGTCATATCATATCTCTCTCCTGATCTTATCCTGATTATATATTTTTTGAATTGCTCGGGAGTAAACACCCTTTTAAGAAAAGACCTCAAAGTACAGACAAGGATTGAGCACTCACCCTTTATAAGCATGTCAAGAGCCCTCATCTGGGCTCCCGTTAAATCTCTGTCCGGCTCATGGTAATCGTAGGGCAAAACTTCATCTTCAGGATAAGAAACAACCCCTTCGGCTCCGAAGGTTCTTAAATCAGTCTCCAAATCGCGAGCGCTTACAGGATCCGGGGTAACTATTATCAGGGGCGACTCTCTTCCCTCTGTAAGAGAAGTGATAACAAGGCCCTTGGCACTACCGACGAGACCGGATACGCGAATCTGTTTCTTCCCTGACTCAAGATATTCTTTCAGTTTTTTATACTCGCTGATTTCCCTTATTTTTTCCTTTAAACTATCCCACATGTTCCTCACGGCTCTTCTGTAATTTCCCTTGGGCTATTAATATTTCAATAATCAAAACTACTATGGCAATAACTATAAGAACCCCCGCTATTTCCCGTCCCTCCTTGGCCATCTTCAGCTGTCTTCCCATATTTTCTTTCCCTTCGATAACGGCAACATCGCTCAGCCCGAGAGAATCCACAATTTCTCCGCCCGCCATGTACTCAAGATCCGACTCTCTTTTCGCCTCGGGATTGACTGCTATCCTGCCTACCGTCCCCTCCTTGCACTCTATCGAGATAAACCCCGGCTTGTTGACGGGATCTATAATCAGCCCCCCGGGTTTTCCGCGAAACCCAATTTCAATTTCTCTATCAAACGCGCCCTCGCCATCGAGGCCGGCTACACCGGAAAAATAGCAATTTAAACTATCCGCCACATATCCATCCCACTGCGCTATCTGCCCAACCCTGATGCCGCCTATCATTTTCGATCTGCCCGCGACATCAATAATCGCCTGTTGAACAATCGGCAGGAAGTATGGGGACACAACAAACTCGCCCCCCTTTAATGTCGGGTCGAACACGATAAAAGCTGCCGACCCTTTGCCAAGGCTTTCCTTCCATATGAAAGGAGACCGATCCTTGAAGCGCATGAGAATGGCATTTTCAGCTATCCCTCTGACAAAGATATCATCGATGAATCTTACCCGCGAAAACTTCTTTACTTCTTCCTTGCTGAAGGGTGAGAGAAGATCCGGCGTCTTCCGTGGAATCAGTAGCGAAAAGTCCCTCAACTCTTTTTTTCTTAAAATAATATCCGGGGAAAAAGAACTTATTTCCTTAATGGCCTTTTTACGCTCCTGTCGAACAAAAATCAGGGCACCTCCCCCCCCTTCTATAAATCCTTTTATTATTTCAATATCTTCTTTCCACAGGGCTTTCCCGGGGCCAAGGACAATCACGTCCGCATTTTCCACCGCCTCACTTGTCATGCCCGTCAGGTCCGGTTTGTGTAAGACCATATCACCCTTTGATCCTTCAGGACTCACTGCCTGTTCTAAATAGAACCCGCTTTCCTCTCCCACGAGTAAAACCCTTATTTTTTCTGCCGCGTTCAGCACAAAAAATCTCCTGTCATCAAATGGCAATTTGTCTCTGCTTAATCTTACTTCCCCCCTGATCCACCCCGCGTTATCAACCGAAAAGGCGGCTTTTTCAGCTCTTTTTTCACCGGGCATCAGGGTTATTTCCCTATTGATTATTCTCTCTCCCTCAATAAACACGCTCATTCTAAATACCGCGTCTCTTTTTTGTGATCTATTTCGTAAAGTGATCTTCAACTCAACAACCTCTCCCCT
>JAGHBT010000183.1 GCA_021160845.1 bacterium
ATTCTGAGCCGAAACCCACCTCAGTTTTGTCTTGTCAAAGATGCTGGGACTTTCAGACACTCTCTTAAGAGTAAACCCACCAATCAATTCTTCAAGGGAAAGAATCTCTTTTTGATCGGGGCTCGACCATCCAAGCATAGCCAGATAATTCACAACCGCGTCGGGGGGATATCCTTCCTTCCTGTAGTCTCTGACATTGGGAGCCCCATGCCTCTTGCTCAATTTTGACCTGTCAGAACCAAGTATAAGAGGTATATGGGCAAATTTCGGAATATCCATCTCAAGCGCTCTATAAATCATAATCTGGCGAAGTGTATTTGAAAGGTGTTCTTCTCCCCTAATAACATGCGATATTTTCATAAGGGCGTCATCTAACGCGGCGGCGAAATTATAGGTTGGGAGACCATTGGATCTGAGTATCACAAAATCTCCTACCATCCCCGGAGGGAACACAACATTTCCTCGAATAATATCATCGATTCTGTTTTCTTTTTCCGCGTCCACAATAAAACGTACGCTTTCGGGAAGTCCGCGTTTTCTCTTTTCCTCTATCTCTTTCCTGCTTAAATTTCTACAGGTGCCGTCATATCGGGGGGGAACCCCTTCTTTTATCATTTGCTCTTTCTTGGCGGCCAGCAATTCCTCAGAACAAAAACAGGGATAGGCCTTTCCATCAGCGATTAACTTCTCGACATATTTGTGGTAAATGTTCAATCTGTCAGACTGGCGATAGGGACCAAATTCGCCCCCCACATCCGGGCCTTCATCCCATGCTAACCCCAACCATTCGATATCTTCAAGCATGATAGTTTCGAGCTGGGCGGTGGAGCGTTTTTTGTCGGTATCTTCTATGCGCAGTATAAATTTGCCTCCTTCATGCCTGGCGAACAACCAGTTAAACAAGGCGGTACGCGCGCCGCCTACATGAAGATAACCTGTCGGACTCGGCGCAAATCTCACTCTTACTTTATCCATACTATCCTTTTGTTCATTCCGCAAAAATTAAATGTAATTAAATATTTTTGTTTTTCACACGACGATATCAGCCTGGAGTTTGAGAATACCGATTGGAGCAAACGGCATTTCTTCGCCGCTCAACCGGTAATATTAAAATTGCTCAGCAACGCAATAACCCTTGCTTCCATAGCCTGTCCTGTTCCAACCGCTCCCATTCCTTCCCCCCTTGTAAATTTAATAGATATCCTCGCAGAATCAATTTCAAGAGCTCCGGCCATATTCCGCGCCATTTGCAAACGGTAAGCAGCCAAACGGGGATTCTCCGCGTTAACAATCGAATCGACATTTACCACTTCGTACCCGGCGCGGGAAATCAGTTTAGAAATCTCTTTAAGAAGAATCAAGCCTGAAACATCCCGCCATTCTTCCGTTTCCGGGAAATATTGCCCTAGATCTCCAAGATTGGCTGCTCCAAGCAAGGCGTCACCCAAGGCATGTGCCAATACATCCGCGTCAGAATGACCGTCAAGCCCTTTATGATACTCAATTCCAACACCCCCCAAAATCAATTTTCTTCCCTCAACCAATGGGTGAATATCATAACCTATGCCAATCCTATAGCCTCCATCTGCCACTACTGTTCACTCATTCCTCTTTCAGACTTTGAAAACTCAAGCCTTTTCGCCGTCAGGAAACTCAAAGCCACTTCAATGTCTTCACTAACAGTTACCTTAATATTCCATTTCTCACCCTCAACAACCTTCACCGGCAACCCAGCTGCTAATACCAAAGAGCTTTCATCCGTTGCCGTTCTTATTCTTTCTTCCGCCGTATCATAAGCCTTTTTGATGATTTCAAGTTCGAAGCCCTGCGGTGTCTGAATCCCAACGACTCTTTCACGGGGAACTATCCCTTCTAACCTCTCATCTCTTATTCTCGCGAGCGTTTCGGTCACCTGAAGCACAGGAACAACCGCACCGAATTCCATACCCGCCTTTACCACCCTCCGAACAAGATCCGGTGAAACAAATGGTCTGCAGGCATCATGAATCAAAACAAGCCGAGCGTCTTTTATTTCATTTAAACCAATACTAACCGACTGCTGCCTTGAATTACCTCCAGCCAGCACACGATACCTTGTTTCCGGGGCCTCCACCGCAAGCTTCTCCCTTGCTTTCTCCTCCCAACCCGGCGGCACAAGTACCACAAATTCCAAAGGCTCATCCAGCACATCAATACTCTTTATCGACCTCGCGAGTAATGTCTGTCCTTCAATCGAATAAAACCCCTTTGGTATTTCTTTGCCGAATCTTTTTCCTCTTCCGGCTCCAGCTACAATGCATACAATTCTGTCCCGGGCCATTTGTCACCTTTCTTCTGTTTTTTAAAAACTTAAGTTAAAATATCTCTACCTTTAAATACCTCTTTGGATTCTTTTTAATATCGGCAACCAATTTCTCAAGCTCAACCACCGTGCATTGAAGACTATCAAGAAATTCCCTGTCATTCAAAAGTGCTCCCAGTGTAGAATCCTTTGATTGCAACCTCTTTGAAATATCTACGAAAAGCGCCGTCAATGTGTCTATTCTGCTTATTACAACGGGCATCTTGCCGACGGTAGTATCCAATCCGGCAATAACCCTTTCGATTTCGTCCGAATTCCTCTCAATGAGAGCGCCTATCCTAACAGCTGAACTTTTAAACTCCGCCGTGCCCTCTTTAAAATCAGGCGCGGTTTCTGAAATCAAAGTCCTTAGTTCGTCAGTTATAACAACCAGATTCTCCACAGATCTCTTAAACTTGCCTTCCTCTGTAAGAACCTTTGTAATTTTACCCATATCCTTAGCGATATCCTTTAAATCCCCCATAACATCAACCAGAGAAGCAAATGTTTCGGATATCCCAGGTTCATAGACACCCTCCAGCTTCGCGCCTGCATGTATCGGTCTTTCCGAACTACCCTTGATTATTAAAACCACCCTTTCCCCAAGAAGCCCATAGGCCTGCAAAATCACCTTCGAATCTTCAGGGATAACGGTACCAACATCTATACTCATATTTACAACAACCTTCTTTTCACCAAGAACAACCCCCGTCACCTTGCCCTTTTCAACTCCATTTACATTCACAACGTCACCATTGTGAATTCCACCAACCATAGGAAAACTTGCCTGAACAAGATAGCTGTCCTTTCCGGTTTTAAACCCATCAAACCACATCAAACCCACTATTAAAATAAGAACAGCTATAACTATCGTGGCTCCAACCCTTAATTCAAGTGATCTGTATTTCATCCCACTCCTCGATTAACGATTGAGCGGTGAGAAAAAATTCTCCGCTCCAATTAACTTATTCCGGGGCTGCCGAAAACACGCCTTGGATTACATGGACGCCTCAGTTCCCAACTGTCCCGTAACAAAACCCCTCACTAAATGATTATCCGTATTCTCAACTTGGGCCGGCGTTCCTTCATAAACAATCTTCCCGTCATGAAGCATCGCGATTTTATCGCCCACCCTGTACGCGCTTTCTATATCATGAGTAACAACAATTGATGTTATATCCAACTCCTTCTGCAAACTCAGGATTAACCTGTTAATCACACCTGCCATAACCGGATCAAGCCCGGTCGTAGGCTCATCATACAATACCACATCCGGATTCATCACTACCGCTCTCGCCAAAGCCACTCTCTTTTTCATGCCGCCGCTTAATTCTGAAGGGTGCTTGCCGGTAACATCGGCAAGTCCTACAAGTTCCAGTTTTTCAAGAACAATCCGGTTTACTTTCTCCATACTAAATCCCGAGTGTCTCACCAGAGCAAGAGCTACATTCTCACCCACCGTCATCGAATCAAACAACGCTGAACTTTGAAAAAGCATACCAAAGTGCATCCTCATTTTAAATAATTTTTTCCTGTTAAATTTTGTTATCTCCTCATCCTCGAAGAAAATTTCTCCGCTGTCCGGGCTCATAAGTCCCGCAATATGCCTGAGCAACACACTTTTTCCACATCCGCTTCTCCCAATCACAACTACTGTTTCCCCCTTGTATATATCCAGATTCAGACCGCTTAACACCTGTTGACCTTCAAAGGCTTTCCAAATATTTTGAATCCTTATTACAGGCCGATGGTTAATTGTGTTACCACTGCTCATTATCAATTGCCTCTCAGCCTTTTATTCCAGAGCGAAGATAACTTGGAATATTATCGTCGCCAGCAAATAGTTGAAAACAAGGATCAACAGACACGAAGATACTACGGCCTTCATCGTGGACAATCCGACTCCCTCCGCGCCTCCCTCTGTCGAAAACCCGTAATAAGAACCCATAAGCGCTATTACAAACCCGAAGAAAAAGGTTTTCATCAACCCTCCAACAACATCCTGATATCTAAAGAGAAGCTTTAAACCGTAAGCAAAAACATGAAAGTCTACTCCAAGGGAGAATCTGGCAACAAGCATGCCTCCCAAAATCGCGATAAAATCAGAAAACACAACCAAGACGGGAAGCATAATAACAGCTGCAATTATCCTGGGAACTACGAGATATTCAATTGGATCAATAGCAATCATTTCCATCGCGTCCAGTTGCTCGGTTACCTTCATCGTCCCCAGCTCAGCAGCCATGGCCGCGCTGATTCTTCCGCCGACAACAAGCGCCGTTAAAACCGGTCCCAGCTCCAGCGTAACGCTTTTTCCAACAACCGCCCCGAGGTATCGAAGCGGTACATATCCATAAAACTGGTATGCCGCCTGAACAGCCGTCACAGCGCCGACAAACAATGAGGTTACAAACACCAGGGGAATCGATCCAATCCCGATCCTCTCCATCTGCGCAAAGAGGGTGCCAAGATTCCCCAGCACTTTAGGAAGCCTCTTCAACACCCTGAATGTAAGCAGAATCACAGCTCCCGTTTCCTCGATAAAAGAAAGGAAAAACCTGCCTATAAGGAAAACCAGCTTCAATAAAAGCCTCCATTTAAAATAAAATATCAAGATGTTATTACTTCAGATGCCGGCTTCCTATAAATCGATCGCGACATCTTCCCACATGATCATTACTGCCATTCAAAATCCTTTTCAATACATTACCACTTACATTATCCCGTCAGGATCACTGTTCCCCCGCAGGGATGTCAATATCAGTGCGAGAACGAAATCTCGTGTACCTCTTTTCAAACAATAGCTGCACCGTCCCCGTAGGCCCATTACGCTGTTTGCCAATTATCAGTTCCGCTACTCCCTCTTTTTCCGGATCATCCGGGTGATAGAATTCGGGTCTGAAAAGGAACAGAACAACATCGGCATCCTGCTCGATAGCCCCTGATTCTCTCAGATCCGATAGCATGGGACGCTTGTCGCCCCCCCGTGATTCAACAGCGCGGGAAAGCTGTGAAAGGGCAACTACCGGCACACTCAATTCCTTCGCGAGGGCTTTTAACGAACGCGATATGAATGATATCTCCTGCTGCCTGTTTTCCTTTCCGGTATCCAGTCTGACAAGTTGAAGATAGTCAATAATTATAAGGGCAATATTATGTTCCGCCTTCATCCTTCTCGCTCTCGCTCTCATTTCAAGGGGTGTAATGGCGGGGGTATCATCTATAAATATTTTTGCTTCGGAGAGCAACCCCGCGGCGTTTGTAAGCCGTTCAATATCCTTGGCGGAAGTAAATCCCCTGCGAACCTTTTGTGAATCCACCTGACCTTCCGAACAAAGAATTCTCTGTGCCAGAAGCTCCTTCGACATCTCAAGGCTGAAAATCGCGACAGCTTTCTTCTCTGTAAGTCCCACATGCTGGGCAACGTTCAGCGCGAAGCTTGTTTTCCCCATGGATGGACGGCCGGCTACCACAATCATTTCTCCGGGGTGCAATCCGGCCATATACTTATCCAGATCAACAAATCCACTGGAAACCCCCGTTACACTTTCCCTTGTTTCGTGTATCCTTTGTATTTCTTCAAAGCGACTTTTCAGAATATCCTTGATATGGAAAAATCCCTGGCTTGCCCTAGATTCGGAAACATGGAAAATGCGTTGTTCAGCTTCATCCAGTATTGCGCTTGCGTCCGTTGCCCCCTTATAACAACTTTCGGAAATCTGAGTGGAGGCGCGTATAAGCTGTCGCAGAATGTATTTCTCCAACACAATTTTTGAGTAGTATTCTATATTCGCAGCAGACGGCACACTGTCTACCAACTCAGTAAGCGCCGCCATGCCTCCCACCGTATCTATATCATTTGTCTTGGTGAGTTCCTCCGACAGAGTCATTACATCAATGGGTTCATGTCTCGGAAAAAGAGTAACCATAGCACGAAAAATTCTGGCATTCGCGGGATGATAAAAGGCCCCCTGGTTTACGATCTCGATTGCCCGGGGAACGGCCTCCGGCTCAAGCATCATTCCCCCCAACACAGCTCTCTCGGCTTCAATGGATTGGGGAGGAATCTTCCCTATCCCCCCTATATCAGTTTTTATTCCATCTGTCACAAATGCCTCCAGGCAGTAGCAAAACAACCATTTTTCTAAACTTTTTATCCTTTTGCTTCACTATAAATTCTTTTGAGTAACTTCATGTCTTCCCATGTTGGCCTTTTAAAATGTGGATTTCTAAGAAGCGCGGCAGGATGATATGTTACAATCGTTTTTACACCATTGTAATAGTGAATCCGCCCCCTGAGTTTCCCGAGGGGGGTTTTTGTTCTGAGTAAATTCTGCGCCGCCACACGTCCGAGAGCGCAAATAACCACTGGAGCTATAAGCTCCAGTTGCCTCTTTAAAAAACCCTCACAGGCCTTAACCTCGTCCTCTCTGGGATCCCTGTTGCCGGGGGGACGACATTTCAGAATATTGGTAATAAAAACATCTTCTTTTTTAAGATCAATTGCCCGCAATATTGCGTCCAGAAGCTTACCCGCGCGACCTACAAAGGGTACACCCTGAAGATCTTCATTCTTTCCCGGGGCTTCCCCGAGAAAAACTATACGCGAAGAAGTGGATCCTCCGCCGAATACAGTGTTTGTTCTTTTTTCGGAAAGCCCACAGCGTCTGCATCGCGAAACTTCCAGTTTAAGCTCCTCAAAATCCATCTTCGCAAGTTTATCTTCTTTCTCCGGCAAGTTCTTTTCAAACAAACTATCCTGAACGGGACTATCAGAAGAGTAGCTTATTCCGTCTTCCAACTCCTGTTCACTACCCGTAAAATGATCACTTTTCACAGAAGCATTGTTCTTTTTTAACTCGCTGTGGTTATTGTCAGAGCTGGATACACTATCAATACCGGGATACCCCACGGCCTGCTCCCTCTCATTTTCTACGCGGTAGAGGATATTATTTCCTTTAATAATCCTGCCTCGTAAATACTTTTTAACATCAACAAAAATATCAGTTCTGATACCGCGATCCAATTGTAACCCTTCTCTTATCTCCTGTCCGCTAATACTTCCCTTAATATTATACCAGCGGCTTCTTCTTTTGGAATAACCTTGGTTGACAACAGTTTCCCCGATTCGTTATAAAGAGTTACTTCGTTTGTGGAAACGGAAAATCCGCTTTTTTCTCCGATCATATTAAGAACAATAAAATCACAATTCTTTTTCCCGAGTTTCTTCATTGCCTCCCGTTCGCCATCAACAGCCTCGAGAGCAAACCCAACAACGCGCTGGGATTCGGATTTCATCTTCCCTACGCGCTCAAGGATATCATCTGTTTTCTTCAGTTCGATAGCCAAACTATCTTTATCCCGCTTTATTTTTCCCTCTTTCGGGGTAACCGGAGTATAATCCGCCACGGCTGCCGCCATAATTAGTATATCGCAGTTACCGAACAACTCCAGTACCGCTTCTTTCATTTCAGCCGCGGTTTTCACCACTCTTACCGTATCCACCTCCGGTGTGGGTAAATCCACAATTCCGTGAATCAGGGAAACTTCAGCTCCCATATTCACAGCTTGCCTGGCAAGAGCAAACCCCATTATTCCGGAAGATCTGTTTGAGATATAACGAACCTGATCAATATCTTCTTCGGTTCTTCCCGCTGTTATGAGAACCTTGACCCCTTTAAACTCACGATCTCCGGCAAACGAATCGGCAATCCTCCGGATAATCTCCTCCGGCTCCGCCATCCTTCCTTCACCAATATCTCCGGAAGCAAGCTCTCCCGAACCCGGATGAATAATTATCCTTTCGTCTCCCCTGAGTGTCTCTATATTTCTTTTCGTGGCGGGATTTAACCACATCCCCTCATTCATAGCCGGAGCCACCAACACCGGACACCGGGCAGCGCACACAACCGTACTTGCCAGATCATCCGCGATCCCGGTACTTATTTTCGCTATAAAATCAGCTGTAGCGGGAGCAACTATAATCCTTTCAGCCCATGTGGCCAGTTCTATATGCGGCACTGAAGAAAGATCTTCCTTATCAAAGAGATCCATTCTCACCGGATTTCGGGATAATGTCTTAAATGTTAATGGAGTTACAAATCTGGTCGCAGACTCACTCATCACAACCCTCACCCGCGCTCCCTCACTTATTAGCAGACGAACCAGAGAAACGGACTTGTATACGGATATTCCCCCTGTGGCAACGAGAAGAATTTTTCTTTCATTCAAGCCGTCATGATATTTATTCTTCCTCGGGTGATTTTGCATACTGATACTTTACTTTCCCTTCAACCACGCGTCTTAGCGCAATTGTAGTAACTTTCTCATGAACCTCCTCGCCGGACAACCTAAGAAGCGCGCTGATTCTCTTAGCTTCTTTCGAAGCCACTCTTATTAGTTCATACCGGTTCTGCTCCATATCGAGAAACGCTTCCATAATCCTTACATCCATAATAACCCCTTAATATTATAATCAGAATTCCGGAATAATACTTCCTAACAATTTACAAAA
>JAGHBT010000005.1 GCA_021160845.1 bacterium
CTCCCCGCCCTACCCTGTAATCTTCTCCCATCTTTTCAAGTTGGGAGGTAATTTCCCCAGCGCTTTTCACGTCAAGGTCGGAAAACAGAACAGCAAAGTTAGGTTTATTGATCCACATTGAAAACACTATAAGACTGATTATAACGGCCGCGCCGATACCGCCAATAATCACCTTTTGACTGAAAGTCATGTTTAACCACGCGCCTTGAAGCCTTCCAAGTGTTTCGTTTATTCCAGCCAATCCAATCCTCTCCTTGTCTCTCTACCATCTCTATAAGAATTATATTGCGGCTTAACGAGTTGCAGATAAGTCCGCGCGTCCTCTACCGATAATTACATTCTCATCTGCATTAATTCGCGATAAGCATCCAACACCTTGTTTCTTACCTCTATCATAAGATCAAAAGTCAGCCTGGCCTGCTCACCGGCTATCATAACATCATGGACATCAACCGACTGTCCAGAAACCGCCGCGTTCGTTACCGCGGAAGAAAACTTCTGTAAATTATCTGTACTATTAATCATTCCTTTCAGCATTTCGTCAAAACCACTCTTCTGCGTTTTTTGCTGCTTACCATAAGTCTGACTTATATATGACGGATTTACAGATCCTACCTTCATCTTATCTTACCCCCCTATATTTCAAGAGCACTGAGAAACATATCTTTCGCGGATTCAATAGCAGTCACATTTGCTTCGTAAGCCCTTGTGGCGGTTACCATATCAACCATCTCGTCGATTACATTTACATTTGGCATCTTGACCATACCATCGGAATCTGCGTCTGGATGCCCCGGATCGTACCTCAATGTAAAAGGAGTTTTTTTATCCTCGCTTACAGTTGCTTCTGGCACCTGAGACATAAATTGCCCTCTGGATAGAATGCCCGGAAATTTGGCCGCCAAATCACTATAAATACCCGAAAAAGAAGCCTCTCCGGGATTATTTACAGATTTAACTACCACACTTTTTCGCCTATATGGACTCCCATCTTCTGTCCTTGTAGTCTGTACATTCGCGAGGTTCTCAGAAATAACATCAAGCCTAGTTCTCTGCACAGAAAGCCCTGAAGCGCTAATACTCAAAGTTCTAAAAATTCCTCCTGCTGGCATTTACTTCACCCTTTCTAAAACAATTATCCAACTTTTCCTGTAATTGCGGATCTGAGTTTTGATATAACTCCGTTTGTTATTTTAGTCACCATCCTGTATGAAAGTGTCGTTTTCGCCAGGATTACCATTTCCTTTTCAATGTTTACATTGTTTACTCCATTAAAATATTCTTCATTGTTCTTCTCTAATTTCAATGGCGATCTGGCAGAGAATGAAATCGGAATACTTCCCGGGGGTTGCCTTACCGGAGTCATCTTAAGTTGATTTGTTAATGCCCGGTTGAGATTCTTTTCGAAGGACAAATGCTTTGCCTCATAACCGGGCGTCTGAACATTCGCTATATTCTGAGCTGTTACACTCTGCCGCAGCGCATAAGCATCGAGAGCGGTTTTTAACCTACCTATACCTGTTCTTGAAAGAAAATTATAGTTCATCATACATGTCCTTCCGCTATTTCTCTCTCGTAACCGGCAAGCGCGAAACGCATGGGAACCGGAGTTTCAGTCTTGCAATTCTTTGATGAATAGCGATTCGTACTGAAAAGGATTTCGTTTTCCCTCTCTACCGCCAGTATTTCTTCTACAATACCTGAAACCTCTTCAATTATCGCGACAGTTTCCTCCGGCCTTTCATCACTACCCGAATACACCCGCTTCTCTTCCTCTATCGTTTGCTCAATTCGGTCAATTCTGCGCAGAATCTCACGTTTATTCTTTAATATATTTATCACTCCAGATACAGATCCGGCCTTTAAGGCCTCCCTCTGCTTTTGGGGAAAGCTTGAGTATCTCTATATAATTCTCTTTTTCCTTTGCATACCCCGAAAATAGAATATTATCTGACATTCTCGACAATCTCCTCGTAACGCTTAAAGAATCCCGCCCAAAAGCATTCACTTTCCAGGCTTTGTTCTTCACTGCATAACTGTTGATAAGTTTCACCGGCCTCTTTGATCCTACCGTTTAAGAGTTGAACCCGCGGTAAAAGCAATTTAGCCTGTCTGGCAATTTGGTCGTTCCCATACATACCCGCGCTTTTCAAAATACTTTCCGCCTCCTTGAAACGCCCGCTTAGAATTGAAGCTCTAATATAATCCTTTAGTAATATAAATGCTCTTTCCGGAGTAAGTTCGTCTATACCGAGAGAATTAATAAGTGATGTAACTAAATTGTAAGCCTCTTCCCTCTTTCCCTGGCGCGATAGAAGCGAAAAATAGAAAAAATCACTATCTATTTCAGGAAGAAAGCGTTTAAGACGATTATATCTTGTATATAACCATTCAGGATCAACATCCCTGACAAGGAGGTAATCCAAAGCCATCAACAATTCCTCTCCGAGAGCCTTCTTAACAGAGGCATCCCACATCTCTACTTTTCCCATAAGGTTGCTTATAAGCTCCGTGTCGGAAATTTCCGTACCTGTCCTAAGAAGTCCGCTGTATTCTTCTATTCTGAAATAACCCTTTCGGTCAACACGCCTCAGCAGCTTCCACCACCGGTTTGCTATATCATACATTTCAAGGTTTGTGTATGATTCCGCTATTCCCAAAATACGCGGCATACCAATCCATCCGGTCAAAGTATCAATGGGTGTATAAAGAGAAAGAAGTGAATCGAGCCTCCGGCAGTTTTTCTCCAATTCTACTTCCAAATCCCACTGCCCGTCAGGATCGGGCTCCTCTTCCAAGTAGCTATCACCGGCCTTTACTATAAGATTCTCACACGATTCCACTTTGGCGCCTTCGCACAGAGTAGATTGAAATAAAGAAACTGCTGTTAGAAATAGTATTATTAATATATTGTATCGCACTTTTTATTATCCTCCTTCTGCAGTTACCCTCAAGGCAACGAATATGCCATCCGCGAATTACCTTTGACTTCCGGAATTTTCTTCCCGTTTGAGAAAATTGTACCTACCATACCCAGTTCTCATTGATATTAGGGGCATCTCGAACCCTCTGTTTACATTAGAAAAAAGGAAATATTATCCGGCAGGCAATACCGGTAAATACTATTCGTGAATAATGTCAAATATTAAACCTAAGTGGATAAATATCTGTCATTGAAAT
Source organism: bacterium (assembly GCA_021160845.1). Taxonomy (GTDB): domain Bacteria; phylum Krumholzibacteriota; class Krumholzibacteriia; order Krumholzibacteriales; family WJIX01; genus JAGHBT01. The sequence goes on from JAGHBT010000005.1 coordinate 3,181, forward strand.
CACTATATTATGTTAATAAAGGAAAATTAAAAGGGGAGCACCCTATGAAAGGC
>JAGHBT010000258.1 GCA_021160845.1 bacterium
AAATTCTACGATCCTGAAACAAAGAAATTCACCTTCGCAGATGATCCGAAGATTTTAGCTGCATTGAAGTGGGAAAAAACTTATGCTGATAAATACGGAATCAAAAATATTGATGCTTTCTTTTCAGCTTTCGGTGGAGGAGCAGCACAACCTGTTGATCCGTTCTTAATGGGAAGAGAAGCCATGAGAGTCGATGGGAATTGGTTTTTGAGCACTTTGAGAAAATTCGCTAATAAAAATGTATGTGACTGGGGTATAGCTCCAATACCATATCCGAAAGGTGGGGAAAAGAATTCTACCTGGGCTGCTGGATGGAGCTTGGTCATTCCGAAAGGAGCAAGACATCCAAAGGAAGCCGCTGAATTTATTCTGTGGATGGCAACCAAAGGTGCTGTTAAATATGCTTTAGATACAGCTCATTTTTCAGCGTACAAAGAAGGAACTTTAAAACTTGTAGAAGCCGATCCAGAACAAAAATTGTTCTACGAATTGCTGACTGGACCGAATGCACATTATTTGCCTGTTGTACCAATAGGAGCATTGATGTGGGACAAATTAACAGATGCTTGGAATTACGCGCTTTATGGACAAAAAACACCAGAACAAGCTTTGAGAGATACTCAGGAGGAACTTCAAAAAGAACTTGATAAGGTTCTCAGCGAAATAGGAGGAGGACAATAACCATTTCTCATCATACCCTACCCCTTTTTGGGGTAGGGCTTTTTATTGTAGGTTTAAATAAAGGTAAGTTCCTGAGGAGGAAAGATAATGAGAAAGAAAAGATTATCTCTGAAGGCGAAAAAAAATATAGCTGGTTTTTTGTTCGCTTTGCCTTGGATAATAGGATTCGCAGTTTTCACTGCATATCCAATAGTTGCCTCTTTTTATTATAGTTTTACCGAATACCACGTTACAACTCCTCCAAAATGGGTAGGAATAAAGAATTATGTTAACCTTTTCAAAGACGAGCTTTTTCTAAAAGCTCTTTCAAACACTGCATATTATGCTTTGGGATTAGTACCTTTAGGATTGGTAGTAGGGTTAATACTGGCAATTTTATTGATTCAGCCATTAAGGGAAAAATATCTGTACAGGAGTTTGATCTATCTTCCAAGCATAGTTCCTGTTTACGCGCTCGCAGTTATATCAATTTCGTTTTTCAACCCTTACTATGGCTTAGTGAATGGCTTCCTATCGATTTTTGGAATAGATGGTCCTATGTGGCTAAATGATGAAAAATGGGTTAAATTCACAATTATTCTTCTCTCGCAGTGGGGTGCTGGCGGAACAGCTTTGATTTTTATGGCAGCGATGAATGATATACCAAAAGAATTGTATGAAGCTGCAATGCTTGACGGTGCAACTCGGTGGCAAAGATTTTGGAAAATAACACTTCCTTTAATGTCTCCAGCTATTTTGTATTACATGATTACCGCTACAATAGGAGCTGTTCAGATCTTTGATTTGCCGAATATAATGACTGGTGGAGGACCTTCGAATGCATCTTTATCTTATGTCATGTACTTATATAGGCACGCATTCAGGTATGTGAACATGGGAAAAGCATCAGCAATGGCATGGATTTTGTTTTTGATAACTCTTGGACTTTCGATTTTGATATTTAAAACCTCTGCCCGATGGGTCTTTTACGGTACTGAAAGAAAATAAGTTAAGGGGGTTAAAAAGGTATGCGGATGGATAAACATGGTAGCCAAAGATTGAAAAGAATTCTTTAATACAATACTATGCGGGCTTTGTTAATCTTAGTGACTTTCATATACATGCTACCGTTTTTGTGGATGGTTACGACATCCTTAAAAGCTGATCAAGATCTTTACCTCTACCCTCCAAAATTGATTTCAATTCCACCTGTTTTTGAAAACTATAAGATGGCGGTACAGTATTTTCCATTTTGGAGGTACTTCAAAAACAGCGTAATAATAACTCTGGGAACGATAGCGGGTACTCTTTTTTCATGTCCACTTGTTGCGTACAGTTTTTCAAAGATTAATTGGAAGGGTAGAGATGTACTTTTCTACATAATGTTATCAACAATAATGTTACCTTTTGCCGTTACTATGATACCCCAATTCATAATTTTCAAAAAACTTGGCTGGTTGAATACATTCTTACCTCTCATAGTGCCAGCATTTCTCGGTAGTCCGTTAAATATCTTTTTGATAAGGCAGTTTTTTATGACCATCCCTGATGAACTCTTAGATGCAGCTCGAATCGATGGAGCATCCGAATTTCAAATTTATCTGAGAATCATGCTTCCTCTTGCTAAACCAGTGCTATTCTTGGTAACCTTGTTTACGTTTGTAGGAAGCTGGAATAATTATTTAGGTCCCCTTATTTATCTCACGGATGAATCTAAATATCCACTTTCATTGGGGCTTCCTCAGTTTTTAGATAAATATGGGACGTATTGGAATTGGATGATGGCTGCAGCTACCATATCAGTGCTACCAACCATAATCTTCTTTGCATTTGCACAGAGATATTTGATAGAGGGTATAAAGCTCACAGGTCTAAAGGGGTGATTAAATATTGTGAAAATTATTAAAGTAACATTATTTTTGTTGCTGTTGTTTTCTTCGTCATCGTCGTATGCTTTGGATATTGATAAGGCGTTAGTCTTTCTCAGGACGCAATTTGTTGAAGAA
>JAGHBT010000014.1 GCA_021160845.1 bacterium
ACTATTATCAGGAAAAAGATTGGCTCGCGGTCGGCACACTTCTGCCCGCGTTGTCAGCGTCTTCGCGGTAGAAATACAATCCACTGACCGTGTTTCCTAACTTTACCGACCATACACACATCCGGGAGTAGACGAGAGTTGACAGTTCTCATGGATTATCTTACTTTTTCCTGAGTGTGGAATTTGATATTACATACCCGGAGGTGAATCTCATGCAAGACAATCCTATATTAGAAGCAATGCTTCGGCGGAAGTCTATTCGTAAATACACAAGCCAGATTCCGCCGGATGATATCATTACTTCTGTTGTTCGTGCTGGACAACAGGCGGCATTTGCGAGTCAGTTGGGTAGTATTATGCTGTCACGAGACGGGAAGAAACACCCGCTTGGAGCCCCTCTATTGTTCACGATACTTGTAGATTTGCATAAGATGGAACTCATCATGGCGCAGCGCAATTGGAAAATGGTCACTAATGATCTTTCAATGCTGCTGTTTGGTATCCAGGATGCCTCTCTAATGGCCGAGAACATGGTAATAGCTGCAGAGAGTCTGGGAATGGGGAGTTGTTTCCTGGGAATGATTCCTTACGCCGCAGCACACTTTGCGCGAAAGCACAAATTACCGCGCCACGTGTTCCCGCTCGTCCAACTGGCTATGGGCTATCCCGATGAGGACCCACCACCACGCCCTCGATACCCGATGGATTTTGTCCTTTTCGAGGATGAATACCCTGAATTCAATGAGCAAACTGTTAAGGAAGCAATGAAAGTAATGGATGATGGGTATATGGCACAGAGCTATTACCGCGATGCCAATCTGATGATTCCTCTGGAGGGAGACCGTGAAGAAACATACTCATTCGATACCTATGGTTGGACAGAACACATCTCTCGAAAATGGGGACAATGGAATTCCTCAGTAGAAGAACTCCTGGAACAGTTTGCGGAATGTGGGTTTTCTTTCACCGATGAAAAGGAGCAGAGTAAATAGGGATACTTGTTGGTTATCAGGGGATTTATATCAGAATTGCTTATGCGAAAGACCAGTCACTATCCGGTGATTGGGCTTTCATCAAGGTGAAGTTCCGTATTAAAGAGACCTATTCTTCATTGTTCACTTCAGCAACAGCATCTTATTAGCATCAACAAAGTTACTGGTTTTCAAGGCGACAGAAATAGACATCACTTGATACATTATATCCGCAAAGCTGCGACACAATCAAAAAGTTAATGTTCTGGCAGTAGTAATACTGTTAATCCCTACTTACGCTCAGAGCATGAGCGAGAATCCATTCCGACCTATAGCCACATGCTTGTGGATACTTTCATATAATAGAAGGATGTTCGCTGTGGTGCTATTTATCCAATTGACAACATTTCCACTGCTCGATAGATAATTAAAGATAAAATAGACCAATAAACTATAGTTTTTTGCTTAAAAAGCTCCGAAAGCTATCTTATTCTATTGACAATCTGTGGAAAGGGATATTTGTTTGGAAACTAACTGTCAACAATTAAACAAAAGAAGGAATGCCATGGAAGTGAAAATCGATGAAACTCTGGATGTAAAAGGGCTTACCTGTCCTATGCCAATTATGAAATTGGCAAAGGCAATGAAGGCTCTCGAATCAGGAAAAGTGCTTGAGATGTTGGGCACAGACCCCGGAACAAAAACGGATTTACAGCCGTGGTGTAATAAGACAGGGAATACTCTTCTTGATGAGAGTGAATTAGAAGGGGGTGTTTTTCGCTTTGTAATCAAGAAAAAATAAGAGAGGATAGATTGTTATGGAACAAGGATCAAACAAGTCTGCATTAAGCCAATTATTTCAGACATTCTTCTCGAAACATTGGCCTGTCTGGGTTGGAGGAATCTTGTTGGGGTTGCTTAATGTATTTCTCTTCATGATTAAAAGCCCATGGGGTGGCAGTGGTGGTTATAATAATTGGGGAGAAAACATATATCAAGCTCTGGGATTTTTTGGTATAGAAAACGTTACACCAACAAGCGCCAGCTTATATGGGATGCTGAATATCCTGATTATTCTTGGAGCTTTTGTAGGCGCTCTTATGGCAAAAGAGTTTGCTTTGAGAATTCCACCTGTAGGAGAGCTAATTAAAGGTTTTATTGGTGGGGGTTTAATGGCAATTGGGGCTAAACTGGGTATGGGATGTACTATTGGTGGATTTTTTAGTGGAGTGCCCGCACTTTCAGGTGGAGCAATTCTACTGACGGTAGGTCTGTTTTTAGGAACATTAGTTGCCCTAAAATACCTCATGTGGGAAATGGAGAATCTCCCAAGTATTAGTTCAGGCAAAAGCAAGACACTTTTGGCTGCTTCTGAAGGGCGAGGCGCTTGGCAGAAATGGCTGGGATTTATTGTTGTCATTATTGTGATTGTTATAGCGTATAGCTATTTTGGCAAAAACGATATAATGGCTTGGTTTGTAATTATTGGTCTTTTGCTGGGATTAATTTGTCAACGCTCAAGGTTCTGCATTGTAGCATCATTTCGCGACCCTTTTATGACTGGAAAATCATCCAGCACAATAGGTATAATTGCTGGTTTAGTAATTGGACTTATTGGGTTTACGATAATAAAAGAATTCGGAATTGGGGCGGGTGATATATCCATACGTTCCAGAGAGTTGACATGGGTATTCCCCAATTTCTGGTTAAGAGCTCCAATTGGCGGATTTATTTTTGGTCTGGGAATGACGATCGCTGGGGGTTGCGCAGTTGGAACACTGTGGAGATTTGGAGAAGGACAGGTTAAATTATGGGCAGCTGCCCTCGGTTTCTTACTAATTTCTCCCATAGCAAAGAATTTTATCGAACCGGGATTTGTTAAGCTTTTACCTCATTCTACAAATTTCAGAAACTTTATGCCTGACTATATTGGCTATGCATGGTCTGTTATCATTGTATTAGCGATTTTGTTAATATGGTATCTCTTTGTTAAATGGAATGAAAGAACCGGAAAGTTTAGTGCATACTAATCTGAATTATACATGCTTAAACAAATAGTTTCATTTATGTGGAGGCATTTAGCCATAAGCGGACATTTGGCTTTTGTCCCTCCTAAAACAAGAAAGGAACGGGAATGAAAAAAGTTATTATTAATTTTGTATTACTGTTCGCAGTACTTGTTTTGGTCGCTGGTTGTGAAGGTCAGTTTGATAATGCCGAGCAACTGGTAAAGGCGGCTAAAGCTAACATAGTAGAGATATCAGTCGATGATTTCAAAAACA